>NZ_PDEQ01000006.1:300000-388157 GCF_002554795.1 Longibacter salinarum
CTGTACGGTCTCCGGCAGGCTAAGCAGGCCATTCGGAGTGAAGAAGAAGTGCTTCTGGTGGAAGGCTACACGGACGTTATCTCCCTTTACCAGGCGGGGGTCGAAAACGTCGTTGCATCCAGCGGGACGTCTCTCACGGACGGCCAGGTGCAGACGCTCGATCGATACGCCAAACGCATCGTCCTCCTGTACGATGCCGACGAGGCCGGATCCCGAGCCGCCGTCCGCGCGATGAACCTCGTTCTCCAGAACGGGCTTGGCGCCTACGCGGTCGAGCTTCCCAATGGCGAAGATCCGGACTCTTTCGTTCGTGCCGAAGATGCACAGACGTTCGCTGCCTACATCGAAGAGCACCGGCAGGACTTGCCAGAGTTTGCGTATCGCCGTGCCCGCAGAGAAGGCCGTTTCGACACGCCGGAAGACCGCGTGGAGGTGCAGCGTGAAATCGTGAACGCCGTCGCTCAGATTCCAGATCGGAATCTGCGTCGTGAGTACGTGCGGCGAACAAGCGATGTCCTGAATGTACCGGATTCAGACCTTTTCCGGATGTTGGAGGAAGAGGTAGAGAAGGTCAAACGACAAGATCAGCGACGCGCACGGCGGAAACAGCGACGGCAGCAGCGCGACAACAGCTCGGGGGGAGCGTCCGTGAACGAGCCCCAGGGGCGCCCCGTGGCTCCGCCCGATGCCCGCGATGGGTCATCAGGTTCGACCGCCAATGCCAGCTCCAGCAATGATGCCCCGCCTCCTCACACCGACGCCGACTACCAGGGCGACGAATCCGACGGGAATGAAGATGCAGGAGAAGGTGCTCAAGAAGCGCGCTCCGCATCGCAACGCAGACCGCCGCTCCCGGAAGAGAAGGTTCTGCTCCGTCTGATGCTCGATAGCGGGACGCCGATGGTCGAATTCATCCTCGGCAACATGTCGCTGGGTGAGTTTACGGAAGGCCCGGCGCGCGATATGGTGGAAGTGTTCATCGATATGTACAGCGATGATGCTGTAAAGCCGACCCGGATCACGGACGGCGAATTCGGCGCTGAATTGCAGAGCCTCGCCGCATCTGTTATGGTTGACAAATACACGCCCTCGGAAAACTGGCGTCAGCGTCAGAATATTTCCGTTCCGAGGTTCAATCAGGAGCCGTACGAAGCGGGCGCGAGCGCCATGACGCTGCTCAAACTCGATCGTGTGGATGAGGCGATCACTCGGACCAAGGAGAAAATGTTTGAAGCTTCTCGATCCGCAACCGGAAATGTCGGCGAGCTCCAGAAAGAGATGATGCAACTCTACGACCTTCGCAAGCAAATTCGGAGGCGGGAGTTTTTAGACTGGGAGTAGGATGTCCTACGGACGCGCCAGCATCCCAGCAGCGCATTATCGGAGTGTTTAGTCGGACCTGGCGACGAGTCTGGTCGTTTTTTCTCGGGACAGCCCCGAACCCTCGCATGTCTTCGACACTCGACGTTGTCTTCCATGGCTTCTGATTCTGATCATTCGCTGGACCCGCCCGCCCCGGAAGATTCACCTTCCGATCTACGTCCTGCCGGCTCCACAAATCCACGCGAGACTTCATCACCCGAATCAGATGGATCGGAGTTGGAAACGGACCAGCGCGACGGCAGCGCCGATGTTGTTACCGCCGTGGAGTCGACGAGTCTAACGGACGATGACGCAGGCCTTTCTGCGAATGAGAGGGTGGAGAACGCGCGCAAAACAGCCATGCATGAGCCGTGTCGGCCGTTCGTCACGTCCGAAAGTCCTCTGGCTCGGGCCGTTCAGCCGCAACGGGTGCCGGAAGAGGCAGACGTTGATCATCCGAGCCTTTTCTTCAATCGAGAGCTAAGCTGGCTCGACTTTAACTGGCGCGTTCTGCAGATGGCGCGGGATGACAGAACGCCCTTGCTGGAGCGTCTGCGATTTCTCAGCATTACGGCGCAAAACCTGGATGGGTTCATTCGGAAGCGGATCGGTGGTCTGAAGCGGCAGGCGGCCGCCGGCGTGACGACACTTTCGCCGGATGGCCGGACCCCGGAAGAGCAGCTTGCGCACATCGTTCGGGCCGTACGGCCGATGTACAGTGCGCTCGGGCATACGTGGGATCAGCTCGAGCCGGCAATGGAAGAAGAGATCGGGCTCCGCATCCGGGATTACGCGGACCTCGGAGATGCGCAAAAACAAAAACTTGCGGCGTACTTCAGGAAAAATATCTTTCCGATTCTTACGCCGCTTGCCGTCGACCCGGGGCGGCCGTTCCCATTCATTTCCAACATGAGCCTGTCGCTCGCCGTCTTGCTGCGGCACCCGGACCGCGGTACACAACACTTCGCGCGTGTCAAGGTACCCACGAGTCGCGCTCGTTGGCTCTCCCTCGACGAACCGCTCCACTTTGTGCCGATCGAGCAAGTGATCGCGCATCACGTCAACGAGCTGTTTCGTGGGATGACGGTGGAAGGCGTCTACGCGTTCAGGGTGACGCGGAACGCCGACGTCCGGCGTGACGAGGAGGAGGCCGATGACCTCATTGAAATGATTTCTGAGCGTCTCCGCGAACGGCGCTTTGCGCCCGTCGTCCGCCTGGAGGTAGACCGCGACATGCCGGAATCCGTTCGGTCCTTTCTGATGGAGAAGCTCTCCATCGGGCCGGAGGATGTCTATGTCGCCGAAAGGGTGATCGACTTCACGGACGTGCGGGTCCTGGCCGATCTCCACGTTCCGGACGATCGATACCGAAAGGATCTTCGATTTTCAAAGTGGACGCCGCTGACGCCACCACGACTCCGTCGAGGCGTGGGGCGCGAATCAGGCGACATTTTCTCCGTGATCCGCGACAACGACCTGCTCGTTCATCATCCGTACGACTCGTTCGAAGAGAGCGTCCAGCGGTTTATCGAGGAGGCTGCGGCAGATCCTCAGGTTCTGGCGATCAAGCAGACGCTGTACCGCACGTCCGAGGACTCGCCCATCGTGGATGCGCTGATCGACGCGGCTGAAAGTGGCAAACAGGTCGCGGTGCTCGTCGAGGTCAAGGCGCGATTCGACGAGGAGAAGAACATTGCCTGGGGGCGCAAGCTGGAGGACGCCGGCGTGCACGTCGCCTATGGCCTCGTCGGGTTGAAGACGCACGCGCAGGCCGCTGTCGTCGTCCGGCGCGAGGACGATGGACTCCGGACGTACGTCCACGCCTCCACCGGCAATTACAATACGCAGACGGCGCGGCAGTACACCGATTATGGGCTACTGACCTGCGATCGAAACATCGGGTACGACTTTACGAATCTCTTTCACTACCTCACGGGCTACGCACCGGAGCAGTCGTATCGAGAGGTTGTGGTTGCGCCCCAGGAGATGCGCGACCACTTTTTGGAGATGATCCGTCGTGAGGTGCGGCACCAAGAGGAGCACGGCAACGGGCACATCATGGTGAAGATCAATGAACTCGGCGATTCGAAGATTATCAGTGAGCTTTACCGTGCCTCGCAGGCGGGCGTCCAGATTGACCTTGCGATTCGTAGTCACTGTCGCCTTCGTCCGGGGCTCGATGGCTACAGCGACTCCATTCGGGTCGTGAGCATCGTTGGTCGGTTTCTGGAGCACGACCGTGCGTTCTACTTCCACAACAACGGCGACCCTGCCGTTTACATCGGCAGTGCCGACTGGCAGCGAAGCCGGCTGGACGACCGCGTCGAAGCAGCGGTCCCGATCACCGACGAGACGCAGCGGCAGCGGGTCATTCATACTCTCAAACGTGCTATGAACGATCCTCGCACCGCCTGGGAATTGCAGTCCGACGGTCGGTACGTTCAGCGCGTGCCGGATGAGGGTGAGCTGGGGTATCAGGAGCAGCTGATGGCGGCCGCCCGGAATCGTTAAGCGGAACGGGCGTGTACCCAACGGTTCGAACGAACGCATAACCGCCGGCGATGGGACTCGATCCCTGTCGCCGGCGGTTCTATGTCTGCTAAAATGTAGAGCGTGGCCCGGATGCTACGTCGCTCGCTTTGGGCCGGACCCGCGGTGCTTCAGGTTATTTCGAGTCGAGCGACCGGGTGTAATCGTCGAGCGGATGCGTGTCCAGCGTCTCCGGCGGTTGCGGGCGCATGCGCATCTTGCCGGTCGCGAGAGTCGCGGCATCGGACAGTGTCTCCCACGGATTCGATAGCCAGATCCGGCGATGCGTCTGAATCACGTCGAGCTGCGTCTGCCGGTAATGCGTTGGGTTCGTCTCCGCGAGGCGTTCGAACGCATCGTAGATCGTAAGGAGGCGCTCGCGATTCTCTTTGGTAAATCCGAACCGCTTGATGTCGTCGACCAGGCTATCGTAGCGACGATCCCAGGCAGTGCGCTGCTCATCAGATGGAAGACGGTAGGTGTCATCATCGAACCGGAAGGTGGCTCGACTGTCCAGCGCGGTGATTCCCGCATCTTCGAGCGCTTTCGATCCGCCGGTGGGGAGGAAGAACCGAACGGCTTTTCCGTCGACGCTCGACACGAAGCGGACATTCGCAGAAGGCGTGAGTTCGCCGTCGTCCGTTTCGGGAAGGTCCAGGTGAGGGTTGAGTCCGCGGAAGCGTTCGTATGTGCTTGGCCGGTCGGCGACCATGCTCCAGTTGAGGGCCGATGTCGAGCCGTCCAGCACTCGCAGGATGTCAGCCAGCATTAGTGTCTCGCCCGGTTCAAGCTGGACGCGCTCTGCACGGACCGTATTGGAGAGGTCAATCGGGCGGTCGTCGATTGCGCGCAGCGATCCGTACGCCGATGCAACGTATCCGCGAGAGTAGGGGCCGAAGGTGGAGTTCTCGCTGACGGTCTCGAAGCCGTCGGTAATGGCCCACATGTAGGCGTCCATCACCGTGGACCCGGTGTCGAAGGCTCCGGATTGAGTGAAGAACTTTCGATAGAGCTTGTAGATGTTGCCCGGACCGGTATGGTACGCGGAGATACCGGGAATCTCATGGCCGACCGCGTTCACATAGCCTCGGAGTAGGCGGAAGGCGGGCTCCATCGTGAGGAGGGGATGCAGGTCTTCGCTGACCTCCACCCACGAACTCTCCTCCGTCCGCAGACTGTATTGGTGCACTCCGCTACGACGCAGGATAAAGGGCATCATCTGGTATCGGCTGCGCGCACCGACGTGGGACCGGAGGTCGTCCTGGTTGAACGTCTCCACGGTACCAATCTCGGTTGGAAGCAGGCTAAGGCCGAGATAGTTCGTCAGGCGAAGCTCGTAGGCGAGAAAGGGCCGGTCGCGCTCGTGTGCTTCGTCGATCTGGTTGGAGCGCCCCCACTTCACCGTGATCTCTTCCCGCGGGACGCCGCGCTCTTCCCATTTGTCCACGAGCCGGCGAGTGTGAACGCGCCGCTTCGCATCGATCGTAGGCCACTCGACGTCCGCGCCATTGTTGTAGCGCCGTCGGTCTTCTTTCAGAACGTAGACTTCCAGAAGTTCGTGGGTGTCATCACGGGCGACGCGGATCGTAAAGTTGTCATCCACTCTTTGCCGCTTATGATAGAGGTCGAGGAGGGCCTGGAAGTCCTGGTGCAGTTCGCCACGCCGGTCGGTCGGCGTCGCTCCAGCGCTCGCGTAGAGCTCGGGAGAGAAATACTCGCTGTGCACGGCGTCCGGATGCGTTGGCAGGTCGCGCAGCGTGAAGAGCCGGGACGGGACGAACGAAGACGTGGTGTCCGGCGACGAGACGGAGACCGGCACACGGAAGGTGCCCATGACTTCTTTCGCCATCGTGGTCAGGTGGCCGGACACGGTGAGTCCGATACCGATGCCGGCCAAGAGAACGATGGTAGCCGCGACGACGTGCCGCGGCTCAGCATGGTGCGAAGATGGAGACGGGGGCTGGGAGTGAGACATGAGTCAGTCGGCGGCGTTCGTGCGAAGGGGGCAGCAAGGCGGTATGGAGCAGGCCGCGATGCTGGGAGAGAGCACGGTGTTAAACGCGTGGAGACCGTCGGGGACACGGTCGCAGCGTAGGGCCTGTTACGTCGGTCGGGCGAGGTGGAACGAGGCGGCGCGGTTAGGCGGGTGAGGCGGCTCGGGCGGTGCGGGCCTGTTCCACGAACATACGGAAGAGAGGCATCATCGTCTCCCGCATTCGCTCGGGATGAAACTGTAAGCCAAGAATCCTGCCGTTTTCATGTTCGATGGCCTCGATGGTACCATCGGGTGCGGTTGCCGTTATGCGAAATCCCTCGCCCACAGTTGCGATCGCCTGTAGATGCCTTGTATTTACAGACGTGCGTTGGGTGCGAAGAGCGTCGTAAAGCCGGGAGTCGTGTTCGATCTGGATGAGATGGTTCGCAGCACCACGTTTCTGACTGTGGGTCAGCGCACCCTCCACCTCGACCTCCACGTCGCCGTAAATGGTTCCGCCGGCGCGGGCGTTAAGTAACTGCATCCCGTAGCAAATACCGATGATGGGTAGCCTTGCCGTATCGCAGAGATCGATCCAGTGTTTGTCGGCCGTCAGGCGAAGGGGATCGGTCGTTCCCAGATCGTCCGGCAGGTGGCCGACGAGACCATCCGTGACAGCGGGACCGCCCGTCACCATGAGCCCGTCAAGTGTTTCGACAAAGGCTCTTCGTGTCTCACCAGCGCTGACCATGGGGCAGGGGCAGGGAAGCCCGCCCGCCTCTTCGATGGCGAGCACATATTCCCTCCGAAGTCGTTGCTCACCATCAACGAAAGACGGAGTAATGCCAATCCGTGGGATCATAGCGCCGCGTGCTTGAGGGATCCGTTGTGTAAATTTACCAGATCGCTAGGAGAAAACGAGTCTCCCTGTGTTTTTTACACTTCCCTTATGCAGTAATTGTTGCCTGTTCGTGCTGAGTTGCTCCATCTCTCAATCTGGCGTCCACCAAAACTCCCGTATCGGTTCCGGTACAGACTCATGGCTATGTCCCGTCTCCCTCCGTTTCATCTGCCGGTTGAAGTGAATGCTCAAAATGTGCGTGTGAGGATCCGACCGATTACGCCTGCAGATCGTGAGCGTGTGCTCCGGGGCCTGCGCCAAATCTCGAAAGAGACATCGTACCACCGGTTCTTTACCCCTCGTTTCGTGCCTAGCGAGGCTCAGTTGCGGTACCTCACGGAGGTGGACGGCGATCGCCACGTGGCCCTTGCGGCCGTGAATGCGGACGATCCATCGGAGCCGGGACTCGGCGCAGCACGGTACGTGCGGCTAAAGGAGGAGCCGGATGTCGCGGAGGCAGCCATTCTGGTAATCGACGAGTACCAGCGACACGGTGTTGGTGCGCTCCTGATGGCAGCGCTCAGTCGGCATGCGTACGAGAACGGCGTGCGAGCTTTTCGAGCGTATGTGATGCAGGAGAACGACGCCTTTCTGGACTATCTTCGGAGCCTGGGAGCAACCCGCGAAATCGTGAACATGGGGGTTGTGGAAATTGACCTTCCCGTGTACGCGAACGCGGAGGATTTTCCGGAGACGCCCGTTCACGACCGGGTGCGCTGGGCATGGCGGGCGCTCAATGAAGCGCTCGTCGAGAAAGAGGTGTAGGGTGGTATCAGAACCGAGCGGCGAAGGGGGACTGAGTATGCCGTTATTGCAAAAAAGAGTCGGTAGTTAAGTACACATCGCCCGCTTTCTCCGAGTCGCGGCATGGAATCGAGGAGCCGCGTGTAATTTGCACGTAGCGTTCGAAGCGAACAGTGCCACTACCACACGTCGAGGAGCCGGATGGGCGTAGGGTCGGTCGACGCGGTGAGATCGAGTGAGAGGGTGAAGTAGCTCCGCTGCTTCATGACGTGAACGTGGCCACCGACGAGCATTCCGCGATCTAGCAAGCGATACAGAGCGGACTTGATCGTCCGCCGCCCCGCTCCACTTGTTGATGAGCCGTGAATGACCTTCAAACTAGCTCGTCCCCGGTCTTGCGCCAGTCGGAGCGTGTCGTACGTAACCTCAATCGCGTCATCAACCCTGAGCCCATGCAAGTCGAGCGTGACCATCGATCCGTCGTCCTTGATTTTTGGGCCGGGCATGGCAGGAGGTGGACTGGGTGGGAAAGAAAAAAGAGGACGTGATCCGCGTCCGTAAGATACTAAACGCCCTCGCCGGATCGGTTTCCGGCCGGTGGCAATCAACGAAATCCGTCCGTTCGCTGGCCTGAATCGCGATCGTCCGCCAAGATCGACCGGCCAACTCGATAGGCTTCAAGCTCAAGGGGAGCGGCACGATACCCATGGACGGTGATCTGCCGAATGTACTGATCCACAAATGCGGAGAGTGAGCCGAGACGTTCGACCTGGGCAACGTGACAGCACTCGTGGGCGAGTACTTCCAGGTCTGACTGAACGCTCGGTTTCAGGTAGATGGAGTGATCGAGCGTGAGTCCCAGTGTTTGATCGCCCAAGAGCCCGTTTTCGCGACAGAGCCGGGCCAATAGCGGATCGTTGGGGAATGGCACGTGCTCGGTCTCAATGATGCGGATGTTCGTTACGTCTGAAACGCCCGCTGACCGTGCAATGGAGATTTCGTCCTGGCGAAGCGCGCGTCCCGTTCGTGCCCCCCGGTCCGCTTCCGTGCGTGCCCAGCGAGCGGCACGTTCAATGATGATATCGATGGGCTCTTGATTCATATCACCGTCGGAAACGTGGGCGTACGATCACGTGAGGGTGCGCCAGCGGAAGATAGCATTTGAGGCGGTCATGCGATACTTTCCAAGGACGTTGGCGCGGCACGACAAAGATGACGAATCGCCGGAAGCAATCCATCGCTGTCGGTCTGCGACGTCAGAGAGATCGGATATATTCTTACCACTTGCCCACTTGAATCCGATGGACACGTTCCCACCCCTCCCATACGAAGAATGGATATCAACTCGAATCGGGCTTCATCTTCGACTCCAGATTATCGGTAAAATTCGGCTTGCTTTGATGCCGAAGCGCAACCACTGGTGGCACGTACCGCTCTACGTTTCCACCTCGGGGTTCACGACCCGTCCGATGCCATGTGATGGGAGCCGGCTGCTCGAAATTGAAATCAACGTTCTCCTCGACCGTGTTCGGCTGCGGACGACCGACGGTGAGATTGTTCACGTCTCGATGCACGACGGTCAGTCGATCAGCGAGTTTTATCGGGAAATCGACCATGCGCTGTCGTCGCTCGGGGTGAAAAACCCGATCTCGCATCCGTCTCCGTTCGATGCGCCGAGCTCGATTCCGTTTGCGGATGATGACCAGCACGATGGGTATGACGGAGACGCCGTGCGCCGATTCTGGAGAGTGACGACGCAGATCCAGCCGATCTTCCAGGAGTTTCAGGGCCAGTTCCTCGGCAAGGATACGCCGGTCCACCTCTTCTGGCATAGCTTCGACCTCGCCTACACTCGATTCTCCGGTCGAGAAGCGCCACCGATGCCTGATGCCGATCCGGTGACGCGCGAAGCGTACTCCCACGAGGTCATCAGCTTCGGATTCTGGGCCGGAGATGAAACGACGCCGGAAGCCGGATTTTACTCGTATACATTTCCAGAGCCAGACGGACTCACACGGGTTCATATCGATCCTGAAGCCGCGGCGTGGGTCACGCAGGATACCGGCTCGATGGCGTTTCTCCCGTACGAAGCCGTGCGGCGATCAGCGACCGCACGTGAGGACATCCTGACCTTTTTGAACTCGACCTATGAGGCGGGAGCGAAGCTCGCAGAATGGCCCGCCGGGCTCGTAAGGCAACCGGTACAACCGAGTTGACAGAGGTCATCACCCTCATCGAACGAGGGGCACGTCGCCGGGGCGAGCCGGTTGGCTAGACCAATTTCTTCATCATCTTGCAGCGCCGGAGCCATTTTTTCTTGTTTTCCAGCTGCTGGATGCTCATTTCCGATTGCGCGACGTTGAAACGGCGCTTTGCCGCGGCGTGCACGTCCCGGATCGAGACATCCTTCCCGCGATCCTGCAGCAAGTACGCCAACTCGGTCGCATCCTCGGACAGCTCCTTGCGAAGCTCTTCTTCTCGCGCTGAAACGTCCATCGCGGACGGATCTGGACGCTTATACGGCTGCCGACTCACCTGCAGGGCAGAGTCGGTGCCCCGGCGGTTCAGTTCGAGGCGGTGCGTTTCGAACTCGCTCTCGCTGACCGACGTCACTGCCCACTTCGAGCGTTCGCTGGGGCTTTTCGGCTCGGCCGGATCCTTCGGCGGGGACTTTTCCTTTCGCGTGCGAATGCCTTCCTGAACCTCGCGCGTGACCCAGTCGAGCGTTTGCTCCAGCCCAAGGTCTCCACTGGTATAAACGTCACACACGTTCGCGTCCTCGTCCCACGGCGAAAAGTAGCGCATGCCGCGGAAGATCTGCTGCAGCGTTTTGGACTTCGCGCTGACGAGGTCGAGCTTGGCGATGACGCTGATCGTTTTAATATCGGTGCCTTCCCCGATCATGTCTACCTGGACCATCACGTCGTATGCGCCATTCCGGTACGCCTCAAGTCGCTTTTCACGCTCCTCTCGCGGGACATCCTGTCCGATTCGAGTCGACGACAACCACCCGTACCGGCGCTGCATAAAATCCAGCACCTCGGCGGCGTGGCGGTTGCTCATGCAGATGACGAGCATCTGGTGATTGCGTCCATCGCCGTCCATTTTGCGCAGCGTTCCCTTCATTTGCGCGCGTTTGGACTGAAACCGCGCGACAGCCGGCCCCAGGAGGGAGTCGAGGTAGACGTCGTGGAAGCGAAGGCGGCGGCGGGCAAAATACCGATCGATGTCGGCATCCTCTCGCTTGATGTCCTTCAGTTCTTTGAGCGTAAACTCGACCTCGCGCCCGGAGTCTTCCTCAACCATCGTGATTGAGTAGTCGATGACGTGGGCCTCCACGCGCTTGAGAATGCCGCCTTCAGCATGCGCCTGACGGAGTGTAACCTCATGAAGTGCCCGGTAGAACTGGTCCTCGGAGCCGTCGTCGCGCGTAATTGTATCGTGCGGGACACCGAAGAGCGGTTGCCCGTCGCTTCGAATCGGAGTTCCGGAGAGCCCGACCAGCGAATTGTATGGTAGATTGTCGACCGCAGCCGACCATGCGCCTTCTTCGGGCAAATGGTGGATCTCATCGAGAACGAAGAGCGGCTTGCCTTGCTTGCAGTAGCGCTTCAGGTCTCGATTTCCCGAATCGCCGCAGGCATACTGGTACGTGGCGATAACGATGGGAATCGACGAGTTCTTGAGATACACCCGGCTGCTGTCCGCCACGCAGAAGGGGAGCGGCGGCTGGCCGATCCACTGGAGCATCCGCGCCATCTCCTCCGGGTCGGCGTACTGGTCGCGAAGGTTGCCGCGGGGAACGAAGACCACGAGCCGGTCACAGATGCCCATCGAGCGCGCGACCGCGAAGGAGCCGAGCGCCGTCAACGTTTTTCCGTATCCCGGAACGAACACCCCGAGGTGGTCGCGCTGGCCGTTGTCATAGGCTTTCGCGAGACGGTCGAGAAAGACGTGTTGACCATCTCGAAACGAGAAACCCGGCGCGGGATCAATGCCGGGGATGGCAGCGGCGGGACGAACATCGTCGGCCACTGGCGTTTCGGTGCCGGACGAGCGAGATGCTTCGGAGGGGCGCGACGAACTCATGCAGCGAGGGGGGAATCACTTCGATGCGGCAGCTTGGGGGCGTGCGAGATCACGCACTCTGTCAAGCGACGGAGGCACTTCGATACCGACGTGACGCAGATTTATACCGCGGTCGTCGGTCGGCTCATCTCAACACGACTGACTAATGTACGGCAGGAGACAGGAGACGGTAAAGCTTCCTACGTGACGCTTTCGCGAAGCCGCGAGTACGGAGAGAGTGAACTGCCCAGAGGTCAGGGAAAGCGACATTAATGGACGGGTGCGTCACGAGACCGTGCTGCGTTCCTGGAGTTCGTTCCGGTTGTCCCATCTCATCGATCCTCTGAGGTCCAGGCGTCCAGTCGATCGATCATGGAAAGGGCGTCATCAGAAAATGAAGGAGCGCTCGGATGGCTCTTCGCTGCGCGGTGATACGCACGCAGAAATGAGAAGACGCGACCGACCGTTTTTCGGAGTGCGGAAGCGCTGGATTGGTCGGCGATCACATCGGCCATGAACGCGCCCGTCGGGTGCCCGCCCATGGGAATAGCGCGCTGGATCTGGCGCACGGTACCCGGTGAAAATTGCTGGCGCTGTTCCAGCTGTGCGAGCAGCCGGTCGATTTCTGCAATCACCGTCGGAGCATCCGCGTAGGCCATCCGGTAGTCCTGAGAGTAGTCGCCAAGCGGCGTCCCGAGTGGCAGGTCCCGGGTGAGCATAGCCGGTTTGTCGATTCGATCCGCAATACCTTCATTCTCGAGTTGCTCCAGCGCCCCAACCAGCATCGTGACGTGCCCATTGTCGCGGTCGGTTCGTTGCCGCGAGATGGACGAACGATAAGAATGAAACAGCTCATGTGCGATGAACCGAACGAGGGCATCACGTCCCATCGAGTACGCCATCCAGAGATCAATCGCGACGACATCCGGAGAGGCGTATCCGTCGTCTAGAAACAGCAGGAAGGTAATCCGCGGCGGGTAGCGGTCGGTGAGTGCACCTTCGGGCAGGTGCGGCTGCAGCGTTCGCATCACGTCAACCACGAGCGAGTCGTCCCGAGCGAGGGTTTGCCTGTAGGTCTCCAGGTCCTCTCGATGGGCTTTCACGCGGCGGAAGTGCCGAATCATGCGAGGACGCATCCAGACCGTTGACCGCTCGACGGATTCTCGTTCGTCCGTCCGTCGCGGGTCGAAGGTAAGCTTCATGGCTTCGACGATCGGATATCGAAGCGGGTAGCGCCCCGACAGCATGTGGTATCCCGGCGATGTAAACAGAAGGCGCCAGTCCCGCTCATCCAGCGGTCGAGATGCTGCGAGCGTGTCCGCGACGGACCAGAATGCATCCAGCCCGGAAAAGTCCACCTGCGGGAGAGGAATCTGCGCCAGTCGGTCGTTTGGCGCATCGTCGGGCTGTGCATGGGTCTCCAGTCCCCAGGCCGCCACAGCCAGGAGGAAAATGATCACAGCACGCAGGAGGCGGAAGCGCATGGCAAAACGAGCTCCGGGGAGAGACGGACGGCGTGTACGGTAGGTCGAATAAGAAAGATGCGTGCCGAATCGACCGCGCAACGATTTGACCGTAGCCTACGGACACAGAGCAAGTCGGAACGAGCGGGGTCGGGCGTTGGTCACGATGCACCCGTATCCTGCTTAATAAACACGTGCTTCGCTATGTCTACCAACCCTTCGCGCGACGTAGCCCAGCGGTTTGTCCAGGTATGGAACGCCGGGCGCCTCGACGTGATCGATGACGTGGCTGCCAGTGAGATCATTGTCGATTATCCTCATTTCCCCGAACCCCTTCGAGGGGAAGAGGCTTTCCGTAAGGTGATGGAGAAGACGTATCGGTTCTTTCCCGATCTGGAAATTGAGGTTCAAGACCTTGTCGCTGGGGAAGAGAAAGCGGCCGTCCGTTGGACGTATCGCGGCACGCACACGACTGGAGAGATGTTCGGTGTGGAAGCCGATGGGACGGTGGTCGAGGTGTCTGGACTATCAATGTACGAGATCGAGCGTGGGCGCGTCGTGAGCGATCGCGGTGTGGTGGACAATCTTGGTCTGATGGATCAACTCGGCGCGAGGTGAGAGCAGAGGATTCTCTACATGAGCAGGGAGGAGGTTGTCGCAGGATTATCAATCACAAAGGAATGCGGGACGAGCGATGTGTCATGTATCGGGAAACGTTTCTCAGTATCAGTGATACAGATCTGTACTGAAGTATCCCCGGCATCGATTCCCCCTGAGCCTATGGCTGACGCTACAGCCTCAAGATCCAACCCGTTGGCCCGCCAGCCCGTGACGGTCATCGCCCACTTCGCGAATCGTCGGTACGCGGAGATGGCGAAGACCCGTCTGCAGGAGGCCGCAATCGACGCGCTGGTGATTGCTGATGACGCCGGTGGTATTCGCCCCGACCTCGAGCACGTCCACGGCGTTAAGCTGGGCGTTCTGCGCCATGAAGCGAGCGACGCCATCGCCGCTCTGGTGGATGCTGGCTGGACCGACGAGGTCTTGCTCGATCTGCGCGAGACGACGACCTCGGACGGGGATTTTTCCTCTCTATTCCTGTGGATCGGGGCGGGTTTGGCTTTCGCTGCTGCACTGGCCATTGCCGTTGCGTATGCCGTCGGCGCGTTGTAGGAACCGCCGTCTCCATTTCGTGCTGCGTGCGGCTCAGTCGTCCCTCTCGACCGACTCGGTTTCCGATTCAAGTCGACGTGCAGTACGACGTAGTAGCGCCGCCGCGCTTGTCATCAGGTCTTCGCTCTGCCCGGCTGCTACCTGGGCCTCCGTTTGCCACTCCTCGAGGTCTTCGACATCGTCGAGGTCATCACTGGCGGCGCGGATGGCTGATTGTGCGATGACTGCGAGCGCGTCCGTCACGCCTCGTAGAATCTCATGGGCATTCGTCGCTCGATTTCCGAGTTCGATCAGGTGCGTATTGAGTTGCTCGTTTTCCATGACTGGCTAGTCGCAGGGTGGGGGACAGGGAAGTTGGAACGGATGGGCACCCATCACGATGTCGTGGCCGCCTGATCCCACATCGACGCGACCGTATCACTCCGGTAGGTCTTGCCGGCCAGAATCTGCCGGATCGCGTCGAGATACTCGTCGGGTTTCCCCTTCATGACGTATCCAGACGCGCCTGCGTTATGGGCGGCTTCGACGTACGTTTGTTCGACGTGGCCCGACAGCATCAGGTATCGCGCATCGGGATGACGTTGTCGGAGACGCCGGAGCAGGTCGATCCCACTCATTCCGGGGAGCGCGACGTCGATGAGGAAGAGGTCGGGGACGTCGTCGCCAATACGGTCGAGCACGTCCTCGGCTCGCCCGGCGACGCCCGATACCTCCAGGTCGTCTTCTGCGTTAAGGTACGCCTGCATCGACTCGCGCATCAAGGTCTGGTCTTCGACGAGAAATACGGTTGCTGTCATCGGTTTACGTGTTAGACTGGTTGAAGAAAAGGGGGGGAGTGGGAGCATCAAGATGCGCCCGATGGGCCTGGAGGCGGAGGCGGCATGTCTCCAGACAGGATCGACGGAAACTCTTGAAGCCTCTGTTTTGGGAAACGAATGGTGCATTTGGTTCCGCCGCTCGGAGGAGAGTCGATCTGGAAATTGGCCCCCAGCAGGCGGAGCCGTTCTCCTGCCGTCCGGAGCCCGTAACCAGTACGTTCTTTTTCCAGCTCCTTCGCGACATCGAATCCGCATCCTTCGTCGGCGACGGCGATTACGATATTTGCCGAGGTTTCGGCGATGTGTACGGTCGCCTTGCCGATGCCTGCGTGACGGTACGTGTTCAGTAGTAGCTCGCGAACGGCCTGGAAAAAGATGAGGAGCATCTCATCCGGGACATCTACGCTCAGGCGGTCTCCCTTAAGTTGGACATCGAATCCGCGCGTTTCATCAAAGTGAGACCGGAGCCACTGGAGTGATTCCAGGAGCCCATCGGAGTCGAGAACGGGCGGGGCGAGATCGACGCTCAGTCCGCGTGTGGTCTGAATTGCTTCCCGAAGAAGATCGTCGATTCGTGAGGGATCAACGGACAGAGCTTCAGGATCAACGTTCGGATTCGACTCAATGTCGTTCAGAAGCATCTTCGTCTGAACCTGCACGCCGTACAGGAACTGCTGTAATTCGTCGTGCAGCGTGCGTGCAATATCGCTTCGTTCCTGCTGTTCGACCATCGATAGTTCAACGGCGAGCGTTCGGACCTGCCGTGTTCGCGTTGCGACGGTCTCTTCCAGCGATTCCATGAGATCACGAAGCGATTCCTCGGACTCCCGCCGCCGCGTAATGTCGAGCAGAATGCCATTTAGCCACCGAACATGTCCGTCATCATCGTACAGGGGCTGCCCGCTATCCTGAAGCCATCGAACGGATCCGTCTGACGTGAGAACGCGATACTCGATGTTGTATGGCGTTCTATTGGTAACGGCTCGTGCTACCTCATCTCGAATATGTTGGACGTCGGCACTGACGATCACATCTCGGAACGAACGTCCCGCTGCATCGAGGGAATCCGGAGCAATCCCAGTGATTTCTCCGAACCCATCGCCCATGTAGAGTGACGTCCATTCCCGGTCGTACGTGCACCGGTAGACGGCGCCTGGAAGTCGGTTGACGAGAGCATCGAGTCGGCGCATGCGGTCGCCGGAAGCGTCTGGATCGGTCGCACGGTCTCTACTGGGGCGTCGCGCACGGGCGGAAGACGGATCCGCATCGGCGCTCTTTTCGCGCGAATCGGGTGACGTATCAGATGAGGGCGGCATGGGGGGCGGGTCCGGGAAGCGGGTGGTGGAACTGCAGGAGGCGGGTCGTCAGGATGCCGTGGGTTGGGACGGTTGCTGGCTGTGTTCGCTGCTCTGAGGGGCTGGTAGGACCTCCGCCTGCGTACTTGCGTCATCGGTTCGTATCGCCTGTGTGGATAGCACGTTAACGAAGAACGTCGTTCCGTCTCCCGGGGACGACGTAACATCAATTCGTGCGTCCATCGCCTCTAGCAGCTCTTTCGTCACGGCGAGACCGAGCCCGCTCCCGTTCGCGCTCGTGTCGTGCTGGGTGAACGGTTCGTACATGACATCCAAAAATTCCCGATCGATGCCCGGGCCGGTGTCCGAGACCTCGACGCAGATCCAGCGACTTCGTGGATCGGGCGAGTGAGCACGAACCACAACCCGGTCCCCCGTACCGCTATACTTAATGGCATTCGAAATTAGATTATCGAGGACGCGTCGAAGCGCCTCTGAATTGATGTGGGCCAGGATCGGACGCTCGGGCGTTTCGGCGTGGAGCGTGATGTCCGCATCTTGAGCGCGAGGGGTTAGCGCACTCACGGTTTCTGTGATCAAAGGTCCAATGTCTACGTTTTGCAACGTGAGGTCCATCGCGCCAGACTCGAGTTCAGCGAGCTCGGATAGGGAATCTGCCATGCCGTTAAGGTGACCGGCCGCCCGGAGGATTTGTTGGACGTATTCAGTATGTGAGCCATCAACGTCGCGATCCAACAGCTGTGCATAGCCATCAATGACAGAAATCGGGCTCCGGATGTCGTGCGCCATGCCCGATAGGAATTGCGACTTTGATCGACTTGCTTCCTCAGCGCGCATGCGGGCCTGCTCAGCAGCAGCGCGAGCGTTTTCGGCCGTGGCCCGCGCGATCTCCGCTCGTTGCGCCGTTTGCCGGAGCGATTGAGTCTGCTGCCGGCGGCGTTGCATTTCGAGCCGTAAGTCGAGTTCGCCCATTACCAGACTCGCAAGATGGTCCAGGTGGCGAAGCTTCGTGCGCTTCGGCTTCGGACGTGGCTTCGTATCCAGTACGCAGAGGGTTCCGAGGGCATATCCATCTCCCGTCATTAGAGGAGCTCCGGCGTAAAACCGGATTCCTGGGTCGCTCTGAACGGAGGAAAATGAGGCGAAAGGTTCTTCATTTGCAGCGTTCTGAACGACCATGACCTCGCCCGCTTCGATCGTTCTGGCGCAGAAGGAGTCCCCGCGAGACAGTTCGTCTGCTTCCAGTCCGAGAGACGACTTGAACCAGTGACGATCACGGTCGATGAACGATACCGCGGCCATGGGTGCGTCAAACATGTGCGCCGCGAGCTCGGTGATGCGGTCGAACGCAACCTCGGGCACTGTGTCGAGGATATCGTATCGGTGGAGGGCCTGAAGCCGCTTCTCTTCGTCGAGCGTGTACGGTGAGATGCTGGAGGTTGAGCGGCCGCCGTCGTGCATGGGAGCGGTGCAGGTAAGGGAGGACATGTGGGGGGCAACGGGCAGAAACAAAAGGGGGAATCGTCGGAATTCGCTGCGCTGGACGATTTGTAGTAAATGGCAACGGAGAATATAGTGGCATGACGTCGGTATGTAAGGGACATCGGTAATCTGAGCCGAGACGTACGAACATATTTACCTTCTACTGCAAGCGGATTCCCGGGTAGATGTCGCAGGGCGGGCCGAGCAAGAAGGACTCGACGTGGAGATCGATGAAAGATCTGCATGTCGAATATCGGGCCGGGACGATTCCCTCGGTGTGTACTCGCCAACGCCAGCGAGTCCGAGAGAACATGTCAATCAAATACAGCTTCCCCTCACGCAAAATGCCGGGTCGAGTCGTACCCTCGTTCCATCATTCTCGCATGTCTAGGGTCTCGAAGGGAGCATTCGGCTCGGAGGCGGAAGCGCGTAGTTTGCCCATAGATCGTTCTCGTCGCGGCATCCATGGACGTTAGATGCACGTGCATGACACGGGACGAGGGGCGAAAATCAGGACGCTACGCATGGTGCGGCGATACGCCGAGAGACAATGAACCCGATTTTGAAACGTGATCTTCCTTTCGTACGCAAGTCATCATCTTCTCCCGTACAAAGGGTTCGCGAGAAGCTCTCCAGCCTTCCGGCAGTAACGGACCGGAAATCAAGAAACTGGTTGTCGCAGCAAAAGAAGGACGAACCGTCCGAATCGTTATTGACAACCATCGGGTTGGCGACCGCGGTCGGTGCGATATGGGCTTATAATGCCGGTGTCCGGCCCTGGCACCGGCACTGGGGAGCGACGAGAGATGAACTCAACGGGACGCTTCCCGGGGATGAGCTTGTCCCCCGACCCACATACTCCACCACACGTGCGGTGACGATCCAGACGGCCCCGGAAGAGATTTGGCCTCATCTTGTCGAGATTGGACGTCGACATGGACGGCTCTACACGGACAGTCAGGTCGAGGCCTCCGAGAAGCGGGATCGAGGAAATGGTCGGGCCCGGCCGCGGAAGAAGATTCATGTCGACGATGTCGTTCGCTTCGGACCCGCGCCATGGATCGGGCAGAGCGATCAGATGCAGGTGATCGAACTGATTCCCTACCGAGCGATCGTGTTCGGTTCGATGAGAGAAACGATTGCGCGGTTGCCAGCTCAACGGTCGTGTCGTGGGACGTGGGCCTTTGTGCTGGAGCCGGTGGACGAGACGAGCACGCGCTTGGTTATCCGGACTCGGGCACGACCTTCCTGGGCGCGGCAACCCGTGGTGTCGCTCTACGATCCGATTCATTTCTTTGTCGAGCGTACGTTGCTACTCGATGTGAAGGAGGCGGTCGAGGCCTCATCCCGCGCGGAAGAAGAGCCGATTCCGGCGTAGGTCGGGCGTACGTTCGCCGGACGCGATCATTTCACTTTGTGCTGAGAGTCCGTCAGTAGCGATGCAATCACGCCGTTATGATCCCGCTGGAGTGTCTGTTCGATCCTGGCTGATCGTTCTGATGACGATCGCGCTGACGGGCTGCGTTCGAGCGCAGGATGTCCGCCACCTGACACCATCAGAGTGCGTCGAGATAGCGCTCGAGCGACATGGCGACGTGCGCATGGCCGACTACCGGCGAAACCAGGCGGAGGCCGTCTATGATGAGGCGCGAACGTTTCGTTTGCCCACGTTTCGTGTAAGCGCATCCTATCGACGGCTAAGTTCGAATGTGACAACGTTTACTCTCGACGAAAATGTGTTCGACGGCGACACGACGCCGATCCAGGATCTAAATTTCGACGCCTCCCTCCAAGATCAGTACGCGGTTCGCGGCGACGTTGAGCAGACTCTGTTTTCCGCCGGGCAGACGCGCAGCCAAATCGAAGCAGAGCATCAGTTAACGCTTGCGCAGGAGCATCGGGCGAGCGCCGTTCGGAGAAATGTGGCGCATCGCGTGCGACTAGCCTACTGGTCGCTCGTCGCGGCGGAGGCCAGCCGTGACGTTGCGCGGTCGGCGCGCCGGGAGGTAGACGAACAGTTACGCGTGACGAGAGCGCGCTATCGGCAGGGAATGGCGTTGCGGAGCGATGTTCTTGCCCTGGAAGCACGAGCGAGCGAGTTGCGCGCGGAGCAACGAAATGCCGATGCGGCGGTAGCGTCCGGTCGACGTCTTCTAAGCGATCGAATGGGACTGGACCAAGGCGTCATCGTCCGACCGACAACGCGCACGTTTCCGTTGCGCCCGATCCGGGAAACGACCTCCGAGCTATTCGCCGTCGCGGTTGCGATGCGACCGGATCTGGAGGCCGAAGATCATACGGTTAGTGCCTGGCGCAACCGAAGCCGCGCGAACCGGCGCGCCCGGTGGCCGACGATCTCCCTCGTCGGATCGTACGTCTACGCCCGCCCCAACCTTGCCATGTTCCCGCAAGAGGACCGATTCCAGGGGACGTGGGAGGTGGGCGTGCAGATGAATGTCGATCTGTGGGATTGGAACCGGCAGGGACACCGTGCCCAACAGTTTGAGGCCACGTGGATGGAGGCGCGCGAGCAACAGCGGCAGATGCGACGACGGATTCGACTGCAGGTTGCTGACGCCGTGGAAGAGGTCCACCGTTCGGTCGACGTATTGCACGCTGCGCGAGAGCGAAAACGAGCCGCGGCGGAAGTCTTTCGCGTGATGCGTCGTCGTCATGCGGAAGGTGTGGCCCTGACGACAGAGGTGCTGTCGTCCGAGCGGGCGTACCGCGAAGCTCGCTATGCCACTGTTGAGGCGGAAGCCCGATACGCGCAGGCCCACGCAGGGCTAGATCTCGCCGTTGGGAAACCACCATCCACACCCGAATGAAACGTGGGCTGTCCATGGCCGAAGACCATCGAACGAAACAGGCGCCACGTCGGCGATAGCCAACTGCTGTGATGGAAGCGAAGAATTCGAACCGGGCGGAAGCGAGTAGTCTCTCGGGTGCATCGGCATCCGATACAAACGCCATGTCCGTCGTGCCGGATCGCGTGTTTTGCGCGCGTGGTTTGACAAAAGTGTACCACATGGGCGAAGTGGATGTCCACGCACTACGGGGCGTCGATCTGGATCTGTTGGAAGGGGAGTTGGACGTTTTGCTCGGGCCGTCGGGAAGCGGGAAGTCGACCCTGCTGAACATCCTCGGCGGACTCGACACGGCGAGCGGCGGTACCGTGGTGTACCGTGACATCGATTTGTCTCATGCCACGGAAAGTGACCTCACCAATTTTCGCCGGCAGCACGTCGGATTTGTCTTCCAGTTCTACAACCTGATCCCGAGCCTCACAGCGCGCGAAAACGTCGCCATCGTGACCGAGATCGTGGAGAATCCGATGACACCGGAAGAGGCGCTCGCCCTCGTCAACCTTCAGGATCGGATGGACCATTTTCCCGCGCAACTCTCGGGTGGGGAGCAGCAACGGGTCTCCATCGCACGAGCGATCGCGAAGAACCCGGCCGTCCTGCTGTGCGATGAGCCCACGGGTGCGCTCGACTCAAAGACGGGCATCGTCGTACTTGAGGCGCTCAAACGTGCCAACGAGACGCTCGGAACGACCACCGTAATCATCACACACAACGCGGTCATTGGCGATATGGCAGATCGTGTCATCTCCATTCTCGATGGTCGAATTGCAGATATCAAAACGAATACGTCGAAGCGAGACCCGAGCGATCTGACCTGGTAACGAGCTGGCGCTCGCGGCGCCATACATCCGATGCGTGCGATCAACCGAAAATTGTGGCGCGAGCTAATGCAAATGCGAGGTCAGGTCCTCGCCATCGTGCTTGTGATCGCGTGTGGTGTGGCCACCTTCGTGATGGCACGTAGCACCATCGACTCGCTTCACCGGACCCAAACGGTGTTCTATTCCACGTACCGGTTCGCCGATATCTTCGCGACCGTCAAGCGAGCACCGATGTCGGTGTCCCGGAGACTGGCGTCCCTTCCCGGCGTGTCCGACATCGAACCGCGCGTCATCTCGAGTGCCAAAATGAGTGTTGCGGGGTTCGACGAACCGATCTCCGGGTATTTTGTCTCGGTCCCGGATACGCGCGAACCAAGTCTGAATCGCCTCTACCTTCGTCGGGGTCGGATGGTAGAGCCATTCCGGAACGACGAGATCATCCTTAGCGACGGGTTTGCCGAAGCTCACGGTCTGGATCCGGGCTCGACGGTCGAGGCAATTATCAACGGCCGGAAGCGAATTCTGAACGTCGTTGGCATTGCGCTTTCGCCCGAGTTCGTCTATCAGATGCATCCCGGAGCGCTATTTCCTGATTTCGAGCGGACGGCGGTCGTGTGGATGGGGCAGCAAGCCCTGAGCGTCGCCCTGGACATGGACGGTGCCTTCAACAATGCGGCGCTGAAGCTGTCGCCCGGAGCGGGAGAGAACCGGGTCATCGATTACGTGGATGAGGTGCTGGACGAGTATGGAGCCCAGGGTGCAATTCCACGCGCCGATCAGGTGTCGCACAATTACCTGACGGAGGAATTTCGGCAGCTGGATCAGATGGCGACCGTGATGCCGGCGATTTTTCTGGGAGTGGCGGCCTTTCTGCTCCACGTCGTCATGAGCCGCCTGATCTCAACGCAGCGCGAGGTGATTGCGGTGCTCAAGGCGTTCGGGTATAGCAATCTGGAGGTCGGTGCGCATTACCTGTCGCTCGTGATGGTGCTCGTGGCAGGCGGAAGCATACTCGGGTTGGGCGTCGGCGTGTGGATGGGGCACGGGCTCGGTGACCTGTACATGCAGTATTACCGCTTCCCGGATCTCGTCTACGTGCTCAGACCGCGGGTCGTCATTTTTGCCATTGGAATCAGTGCTCTGGCTGCGACGACGGGGACGATTCTGGCGGTTCGGTCTGCGGTCGTCCTTCCTCCCGCGGAGGCGATGCGTCCAGAGCCGCCGATGCTCTTCCGCGCCAGTCTGCTCGAGCGCATGGGGTTTCAGGATCGATTCTCTCAGCCTGTCCGAATGGTGATTCGGCACCTCGAACGTCGTCCACTGCGGGCAGGATTGACCGTTGCCGGCATATCGTCCGCGTGCGCTGTCGTGATGATGGGCTTCTTTTTCAGCGACGCCATCGACTTCATGATCGACGTTCAGCTTCGGTGGGGACAGCGAGAGGATATCATTGTCGTGTTTAGCGAACCTACATCGGAGAACGTCACCTCAAGCATTAGAGGCATTGAAGGTGTCGAGCAGGTGGAGTTGACGCGATTCTTGGATGTGGAGCTTCAACATGAGCACAGAGTGTTTCGAACAAACATTCAGGGTATGCCCCGCGATGTGACTCTGAAACGGCTGTTCACGGAGGAACTCGAGCCGCTGGGCGTCGCCTCGGGAGGCCTGATGCTCACGGAGTACACGATGAATCGACTGGGGGTGCAGGTTGGGGATTCGGTGACGGTGAACGTAAAAGAGCACGCCCGTCCGGTATGGCGAATGCCCGTGACGGCGCACGTCAAGCAGTACGTCGGCCAACTCGCGTACATGGACTGGAACGCGCTCCATCACCGGCTTGGTGAGCAGGGGGCGGCCACGGCTGCCTATGTCACAGTAAGTCCCGGTTCGGTCGAGGCGGTGTATTCTGTTCTCCAGGATGCACCGCGCGTCTCGGCCCTCATCCTTCGAGAGCGTAGCATCAACGACTTTTACGAAAGCACGGGCGAAAACTGGCTGTTTTTCTCCTTCGTAATCACGGTTTTCGCCGGCATCATCGCGTTTGGGGTCATTTATAACAGTGCCCGCATCGCCCTGTCGGAACGGAGCCGGGAGCTTGCGAGCCTTCGGATCCTGGGCCTCACGCGCGGAGAAATCTCGTTCATTCTGCTCGCAGAGCTAGCCGTCCTCGCGGTAGCGGCGATCCCGATTGGCTTTTTGCTTGGTCGAGCCATCTGTGCCATGACCGTTCGGGCGTTTCAGATGGAGATGTTTCAGATCCCACTTGTCATCAGCCGGCAAACGTACGCATATGCCGCGCTCATCGTGCTCGTATCCGCGTTCCTGTCTGCCATCGGTCTACGGTACCGTCTCTATCGACTGAACTTGATCGAGGTGCTGAAAACCCGCGAATGACTCTGACGGCCGAAACGGTTCACGGCCTCTGGCCCCTCGGCGCGTTTCTTTTATCCGAAAACAGTGAGAACCATGTCCTGGAATCGAACGACGATATCGATCCTCGTTGGCGTCCTTCTCATCGTGGGATTGGTGTGGGGGTTTTGGCCGGAATCGGTCGCTGTCGAAACGGCGGTCGCTGAACACGGACGGCTTGAGGTAACGATTGAAGAGGAGGCGCGAACGCAGGTGACGGACCGTTACGTGATCGCCACGCCGGTGACAGGATACGTCCAGCGCATCGGGCTCGACGAGGGAGCACGGGTTTCGCCGGGAGATGAGCTGTTCGTGATGGAGCCACACCGCTCCGAGATGCTTGACCCGAGACGCCGAGCCGAGGCGCGCGCGAGCGTCGACGCTGCCCAGGCGTCACTGGCCCGTGCGGAGGAGGTTGCGCGTGCAACGCAGGCCGACGCCGAGTACGCCGAGTCCGAGTTTCGCCGGATCGACCGGCTCTGGCAGGAGGAAGCCGCGACGGATCAGGAGCGTGAACGTGCAGCCTCCCAAGCGCGCCATCTCGAAGCGCAGTGGGCGTCGGCCGTGCGGGCGGTGGAGGTGGCCGAGCATCAAAAACAAGTTGCAGAGGCCGCCTTTCGAGTCACGTCGGAAACGGCATCAGGCGGCGCCGATGATAACCTCCACGTCCGGGCACCGCACGAAGCTACGGTTCTTCGGGTGCACCGGGAGAGCGAAGGGGTGGTCCGGGCCGGGGAGCCGCTAGTTGAAATCGGAGAGACGACATCGCTGGAGGTAGTGGCCGACGTGCTCACCTCCGAAGCGGTTCGACTTCGACCGGGGATGCCGGTTCAATTCGAACGGTGGGGCGGAGCGTCGTCCGTGTCCGGTGAGGTTCTTCGCGTCGAGCCACAGGGCTTCACAAAAATATCCGCTCTCGGCGTTGAGGAGCAACGTGTACGCGTGATCTCGGTCGCGACTGCCAGCGACGATGAATGGGAACGCGTCGGGGACGGATACCGGGTTATTGCTCGGTTTATCGTGTCGTCGGACGACGATGTGTTATCGATTCCCTCGAATGCCCTTTTCAAGATGGACGGGAAGTGGGCGGTGTTCACCGTAGAGAGTGGGAGGTCTCGGGTCCGCTTCGTGTCTCCAGGTCGTGATGCCGGACTCCGCGTCGAGATCAACGGTGGACTCGAACAAGGCGAAGAAGTGATTGTGCACCCGGATCACACGCTGGAGGATGGAATGCGTGTCTCGGTTCGCGACGAGAACGTCATTTGGTGAGTGCGCGGACATCGCATGATGAGCGCGTACGATCGTGATAGCTCCTGGCCTCAATTGTCCGTTTTCTCGGAGGTGAACATGCGCCAGCGGAGGCTTCGATCACGGGGGTATATCCGATAATATGAGAACGTGTTTGGCGGACAGCCTTTGGCGGTTCAAAGGTGCGGACCTTCCCACTGTCGGTCCTCGCCCCGCTCGCAATACGAGGCTCGGTTGATCTTGCGCGCCGGGTTTACTTCGTCATTGCGAACGGATCCCCTTCAGGCCTGCGAATAGATATGAACAACCACGCTTACTCTGTCGCGACCCAGCCGCCACACAGGTGGTGAACGATCCATCTGTTTTTCAGAACCGTCGTCGGCAATCCTGAAAGTGACGGGCAAATGCGTTTTGACGTATGCGTGGGCACTCGAATTGAGTCAAGGAACGATGAGGTGAAGCTATGTCGATTACAAAAGCCGATAAGGAAATGCGCGCCGAGGTTCTGGATGCGCTGGACTGGGAGCCGAGCATCAAGTCCGGGGACATTGGTGTGGGCGTCTCCAGTGGCGTCGTCACGCTCAACGGACACGTGCCGAGTTACGCGCAGAAGCGAACCGCTGAACGCACCGCCCTACGGATTGCCGGGGTGAAGGGCGTCGCCAACGATCTGGTCGTCAAGCTGCCGAAGGACAAGGAGCGGTCCGACACGGACATTGCGAAGGCTGCCGTTCGCGCGATCCGCTGGCATACCGAGCTGCCGCAGGACACGATCTCGGTCAAGGTGCGCGATGGATGGGTGACGCTCGAAGGGACAGTGGAGTGGAATTACCAGCGAGAACGGGCCGGAGAAGCCGTACGGCACCTAACCGGCGTCAAGGGGATCACCAACACCCTGAACGTGGCTCCGCGCGTAACCTCCAGCGACATTCGAGAGCGGATCCGAAAAGCGCTCGAACGGGAGGTCAATCGCGAAGCAAAGAATCTCAAGATTGAGATCGAGGGGGACATGGTGAAGCTGTCCGGTGTTGTTCACTCCTGGGTGGAGAAGCGCGACGCCGAGCGAGCCGCCTGGTCGGCGCCAGGGATCACGGATGTCGTTAACGACCTTGAGGTTCAAAGTCGTGTCGTCGCGTAAGCGTGGAACCCACTGAGCCTCAGGACGGCTAGCAAGGATAGGCCGCGGAGCGTAGCCAAGACAACAGGAATATGAGTTCGAATCGCAGCGATACCGTCAATCGGGTCGAGGAAGTGCGGGAGCGCACCTGGCGATTCGATGTTGTGATTCTTGGCGGTGGGGAAGCCGGGGCGAGCGTGGCACGGGCACTCAGTGTCTCGTCGTACACGGGTCGTGTTGCACTGGTTGAGCCGTCGAGCTATGTCTACGACCAGCCGGGCTGGATTCGCGTGGCCACGAGCGGAGAGCGCAAGGAGGCGACGCGGTACCACCTGAAGGTACCGCCGGGTACGACGTGGATCCGGCGGCGGGCAGAGGGGATCGATCCGGACCGTGGCCTGGTCGAGTTGGATGGAAATGAATCCATTTCGTATGAGCACCTCGTCGTCGCCGCTGGTATTGAGACGCGGTGGGATCGCATCCGCGGAATCGGCCCGAACATGGACGCGGACGGTCTCTGCAGTGTGTATGGCTACGAGCACGCAGAGCATGCGTGGGATGTGATCCGGACGTTTCAGGGTGGTCGAGCCATTTTTACAGCCTCGTCTAGCCCATACAAGGGAGGACAGGCGCCCTACGAGGTGCTCCGAAACGCCGTCGACGTCTGGCGCAACCGGGGCGTGCTATCGTCGACCGAATTGATCTTCGCGACGGCATGGGCCGAGGCCTTTTCCGGGGTGGATGATGTCGATCTCGACATCTCCGATGCGCAAGACACGCACGTATATCGCGGATATGATCTCGTTGAAGTGCGCCCAGACTTGAAGGAGGCCGTCTTTACGGTCGAAAAAGGAGCGTCTCAGAGCCAGGACGTGGTCCGCTATTCACTGTTGCACATCGCTCCGCCCATGCGCCCGCCCGCGGTCGTGGAGAACAGCATTTTAGC
The DNA here is from genome assembly GCF_002554795.1 of Longibacter salinarum. NCBI lineage: Bacteria > Pseudomonadati > Rhodothermota > Rhodothermia > Rhodothermales > Salisaetaceae > Longibacter > Longibacter salinarum. The sequence goes on from NZ_PDEQ01000006.1 coordinate 327,240, forward strand.
ATACTCCGTCGGGCCGATGACCGGCTTCATGGAAGTGGACCCGGAAACGCTACAGCATCCGAAGTATCCATCCGTGTTCGGTGTTGGGGATGTCACCGGCCTCCGGTCGCTCAAGACCGGGAGGATGGCCCGGCAACAGGCGAAGCGCGTTGTTCAAGCAATCTGTCGGTAGGTCACGAAACCGGTGGGCGCGATATGCGCACGGCAACGCCGGGGGCAAGGTGGTTACGAAATCGTTGATGCTCGTTCCTCCGCCTCTTCGGGCGTGGAGGGCGTCGCAGGTGTGCGCTTCCATTCGAGCCAGACGAGCAGCGCCGGGAGACTGATCATCGCCGCGAGCAACGTCATCGAAATCCCCAGAACGGCGAGTGCGCCGATTGAGCGTAGGCCGGGGTGCATCGACAAGAGAAGGCCACCAAAGCCGATCATCGTCGTCACGGCACTCATGGTCACGTGCTCGCCGGTGGAGGTTAGCACGCGTCGAATCGAGCCGCGGCCTTCCTCAAGATAGCGATGCACGAGGTGGATTCCGCTATCATCCCCGATGCCGAGAATGGTCGGGAGCACGACAAGGTTGAAAAAATTGAGTTTCAATCCGAGCGCTCCCATCAATCCGAACATCCAGAGGAAGCTGGCTATGAGCGGGACGAGCGCGACGGCGACCCACAACACGCGTCGTAGAGCGATCAGCTTGAAGATGATGATCAGGAAGACCGTAAGGACGACCATCAGCGGAGCCTCGTCGATCATCAGCCGCAGCATGTCCGATGCCACGATGCTGGTGGAGGCCGCGTGATACGTCGTGCCATCGGTCAACGTGACCTCTTGGACATCGTCGGCGAACGCCATCGAATTTCGGCCGTCCGCGAGTCCCACCGACGGATACACGATGACGATGTCGCCGACGGTCCCCTCGCGTGTCAGAAAGGGGCTCTTAATGAAAGAGGGAATCTGGTCGAGCGTCAGCGGCTCTCGTGTGCTTGCAGCCTGCCGGAGGCGCTCCAGGTTCTCGTCGTCCGATGATTTGAGGAAGCGATCATCCAGCAGTCCGCGTACGTTTGCGATACGCTCCAGCTTTTTCGTCTTCGCTTCGGGCCGGGCGGGAAAGCGATCGTAGATCGTCTCTACGGCGCGAATTGTCGGAGAGGACGTGTCGGAGGCGGCCCGTCGCCGGAGCACGTCGGCGATCTCTTCCGCATGGGTCGGCGAATCTGCCAGGATGTACGCCGCATTTCGTGTGCTGCTTGAGCTGTAGAGGTCCCTCGTCCGGTCCTTGAACGCTTCGTACTCCTCGTACCGCGGCTCCAGTTCGCCAAAGTCATACTCGAACTGCACCTCGGGCAGCTGGGAGCCGGCAGCTGCCACCCCGAGCAGACTGAGGAGCAGAATTGTGAGTGCCGTGAGGTTCAGGTGCCCCATTTTCCGCTTCACCGAAGACATTCCGATCCATCGATGAATCGGGTCACGGATTTGTGGGGGCGTGTCACCTTCTCCATCTGAATCCCGCCGGACCGGCGTTTCCGTCAGAATGTTCTCCTGATGACGACGCGCCGAGTGTCGCCCGTCGGTCGTCAACCGGCGTGCCCCATCGGCGTCCAGGCTGGAATATGCCGGAAGCCAGTGCTGTTGCTCGAGGAAGGCAAGCAGGGCTGGCAGAAGAACGAGCATCGACAGCAGGGCGAAGATCGTTCCGATGCCAGCGGTGAAGCCGAACTGGCTAAAGCCCTTGAAATCCGCCAGTACGAGAACAAAGAAACCGCCGGCTGTCGTGAGGGCAACGACGGTGATGGCACGGCCCGTTGTCATGAATGTGTGATCGAGCGCGGAAGCAACGGGGCGTCCCTTGCCCCGCTCCTCGAGATAGCGGGCGTAGAAATGGATGCCGAAGTCGATGCCGAGCCCGAATAGGATGAGGCTCAGTGTCGACGTCATAAGATTGAGATGATCGTACGCGAGGTACACCACGCCGTAGGTCCACGCTAGGCTCGAAAGCAGCGGCAGCCCCAGGATCACGGCTGTCCACGGCATCCGCTTCATTTCTGACCAGATCACCTGGCGGCGGCTCTGCTTCGCACCGAAAAGACGAATCCGCTTGTAGAAAAAATAGCCAGTGACGAGCACGAGAAGCGTCAGAACGCCCGCACCGAACGATCCGGTGACGTCGTTGAGGATCGCACGGACTTCGATGAGCTGGCGCTGTAGGCGACCACCCAGCTCGACCTGCATTTCGGGATGATATGCGGACGGATTGAGGCGTTGAGTGAGCTCTCTCAGGTCGGTGTAGGCGGCGTCGATAAACGCGAGATCGGTCTGTGTCCCTGTGGGGAAAAGCCGAATCAAAAGGCGCGTGGAATCTTGAGATACGCGATATTCCGACGTTACCAGCTCATCGTATAGCTCCTGCATTTCCGTGAGTGTGGCGTCGTCCGCTTCGACTTCGTCATCCAGCTCGAAATAAAACGGATTTGCCTCTAGTCGGGCCTTTCTGGCCTGCCGCTCGAGGTACGCCGTCAGCGAGTCGAGTTCAGCATTCGTGGCGAAGTAGAGCGCATGGCTCTTCATGAACCCGACCTCGCGCCGATAATCGACCGATTTGAAGTACTCGGTCGAATCGGGGGCATCCGGATTGCGGAGCCTCAGGGCGGCTGCCACCAGCGTATCCGCAAAGGCTCGGTTTGCTTCGAACGAAGGACTCTCGATGAGCACGGCGACATCACTTTCTGCGCCGAAGCGCTCGCGCAGCTCCGTCAGGGCCTCCACGCTCGGATAATCCGAGGGAATCAGATGGGAAAAATCGTTGTCGATGTACAGGTGAGAGGCACTCCAGGCGGCCAGAAGTGTGATAACGAGGTAGACCGCCAAAACGGTTTTCGGCGCGGTGTGGGTGATGCGGAAGGGCGCCTGCAACCAGTCAAAAAGTGAATCGATAGACATGGTATTACGAAGAAACGTGCTATCGACGGGGTTAGAACGAGCCAACCGAGTCCACCGGCTCCTGCGCCATCGTCGGACTCATGGACTTCTTCCGGGTACCCTGTTCGTGTACCCACAGCACTGCACGCCGCAGGAGTTCGCGAACGGAGTTACACCCCAGCTTCTTCATCGCGCGGCGGCGGTACTTATCCACCGCGCCGCGGCTCACGTTCAGGTGATTCTCGATATCGGAGACGGTGTATCCCTCTCCGATGAGCTGGTACACTTCCAGTTCTCGATCGGTGAGTGAATCGACGGGGTCCGGCTCGAGCGCTGTCTTCGACTGCGTTCCGGAGAGAAGTCGTCGGAGCATCACCGAGCTCAGGTAGATACACTTTCTCTGTACCGTATTCAGAGCCTCCAGAAGGTCGGAGATGGGTTCGGACTTCATCAGGTACCCGCGGGCCCCAGCCTGCAGGGCGCGTTCGGCGTACACGGTTTCGTCGTACATCGAAAACACCAAGATCTCTACCGACGGTTGCCGCGTCTGGATGAGTCGTACGAGATCGAGCCCGTGAGCATCGGGAAGAGACAGATCCAGGACGACGATATCCGGAGGATCGGTCTCAATGGCTTCAATTGCCTCGGCGGCGGTACCCGCGCCTCCATGAATCGTGAACGACGATGAATCGCGGATGGCATCCTTGATCGCGTCGCGGATCGCGGGATGGTCATCAATCAGAAAGACGCTCGACGTAACGGGGGTATTTTCTTGTGTGGTCACGGTATTTCGGCATCGGGTGAAGAAAAGACTCGCTCGATCACCGATGTAACAGGGGGGAGGCAGTGCCGCGGCCACTCACGAAAAGGGCGCGGCAGGTGGAGAAGAATTGGTCAGTTGAGTGTGTGACGCATCCCATCGTCGGTGTTACTGGTGCACCGATTTTGCCACAGGCATCGGACGAGGGTTCCCCCGCGGGGCGCGGGCATCACCTTCAATTCTGCACCGATTACGTCGGCACGACATTGCATGAGGTGAAGACCGAGACCACCGGATGATGTACCGTTACTTATTCCGCGACCATCATCCCAGATGGACAACTCGAGGATGTCGCCTGCGGCTGACAGATCGATCCAGACGTGATTCGCATTGGCGTGATGCAGGGCGTTATTCAGCGCTTCATAGGCGATTCGGTAGAGGTGCGTTGCCGTCTCCACATCGTCCGGTCTCTCCTCAAACGGATCGCCCAAATACTGAAATGTTGGTTCGTGCCGCTCGTCAAACGTGTTGACGAGATTCTGAAGCGCTTCAGCGAGACTCGTATCCGCGATTTCGACCGGATAGAGCGTGTGGGACAGGGAAGGAACATCGCATGATACGCTCCAGACGTCGTCCAGGATCGGGGAAAGGCTCTGCCGCAGTTGATCCGGCTCTTCCTTGTCGATCCGACTCATGAGATTTTGGAGCCGAATGGAAATGGCGGTAATGCGTGAGGCGACCAGGTCGTGCAGGTCTTCTCCGATTCGGCAGCGCTCGTTCTCGCTGATGTTTGCGACAACCTGGTTGAGTTCTGATTCCTTCGACCGGTCGATTAAAGATACCACGACGAATGGGCCTTCATCCGTGTCCCACGCTCTCATCCGAGCTTCCATCGTACTCGGCGTGGCCCCGCCATCAATCGACTGTCGATGGGAGGCGTCGTTCTCTGTGCCCGACCTGTTACGCCACCGGAAGCGGACCTTAAATGATCGGTCCTCTTCGCCTCGTTCTAGCACTTTTCGAATCGTCTCCCGCACGTCGCGTTGATCCGAAGGCGCGACGCAACGGTCAACAAAGTCGGTCCTGGCTTGAGATGTGTCATTGACCTGTAGAACGGCGAGCCCGCACTCGTTCATCGCTGCGATAGCGCCAGTTTGCTCAATGAGGATGATGGGGATTTCGACATGGTCAAGGTCGAAAATATGAGGATGGAGAGCGTTATCGCATGTCTCTTCCGTCTCGTGCGTCGGGGTGGCTAACATGGCAGTGGATACTTATAACGGAGGCTTGCGAGCCGGTAGATTTCTGTCTGGCTTCAAACGTCGCCGGGTCGCGTTTGGGATGGCAGATCCGATAACATCAGCATTGTATACCACGATTAGGCAGAGTCGGACCGCACTGAGTCTAGATGCAGAATACGAGCCTCATGACGACTACTCGTAGCGATCCTGCCGCACTTGCGGGGGCGGGTTGACTGATGTATGGGCGTGGGGGAATTCCCTATAGTACGCTTCCACTATGTGGTAGAATCGCCGATCGTAATATATTTATCGCAAGTCATCATCGCGTGAGGACTCGCTATGTCCGGTTTGAGCCTATACTTAATCGGATAAATTCCCAGGGACGGCGGAGAGAATGTATGACAGTTTTCAATGCCGGATCGAGACGGTCGGATGTAGGAATGACGACTAATTACGAGGTGGATGCCGTAGTCATTCTGCGCGGCATCGGCTCTCGTTGAGCACCTGAGTCTCCTCCTACACTTTCCCGGATAGAGGCAGTTATGGGACGCGCCGAAGATCGAGTTGTCATCGTTACGGGAGCAGCACTTGGTATTGGTAAGGCCACGGCTGAGGTCTTTGCAGATGAAGGCGCCCGTGTGGCACTGACGGATGTTTTGGATGACGAGGGGAAGGAGGCGGCCCGTCGAATTCGAGATGCGGGAGGCGAGGCGCAATTTTGGCCGATGGACGTTTCGGTCGAAGAAGAGGTGCGCGATACGTTTGCCGAAATCCACGATCACTACGAGCGCGTGGATGTCCTCGTCAACAATGCCGGAATTTCCGGTGTCAACCTCCCGACCCATGAGATCGAAGCGGACGACTGGAAGCGGGTCATGGACGTCAACGTTATGGGCGTATTCTACTGCACGAAGCACGCCATCCCGTACATGAAGGAGGCGGGTGCGGGCAGTATCATCAATATCTCGTCCATCTACGGGCTTGTTGGCGGGCCGGACGTTCCGCCATACCATGCCTCGAAGGGAGCCGTGCGCCTGATGACCAAGACGGATGCTCTGCTGTACGCGGAGGACAAGATCCGCGTCAACTCCATCCATCCGGGTTACATCTGGACGCCCATGGTCGAGAATCACCTGAAGAAGATGGGTGACGTCGAAGAGGGGAAGCAACAGACGGCCGCTATGCACCCACTCGGTCATATGGGCAAACCAGAAGATATCGCCTACGGGGTGCTCTACCTTGCCTCCGATGAGGCCAAATTCGTCACGGGGTCTGAGCTGGTCATTGACGGTGGGTATACCGCGCGCTGATCACGTCGGCTCGTTACGAATCTCGTTCGCTGTACCACGTTAATTCCCCCGAAGAGTGATGTCCGATTCCCCCGTCTTCATCCGCTGGTTCGAGACACTCACAAAGGACGACGTTGCTCTTGTCGGCGGAAAAAATTCGTCCCTTGGCGAACTTGTACAGAACCTGTCTGCAAGTGGCGTCCGCGTGCCTCCGGGATTTGCGACGACATCGGATGCGTACTGGGCGCTGCTGGACGAAAGTGACCTGCGCACTCCTATCGAGAAGCATTTGAATGCGGTAGGCGATGGAGACATCTCGGCGACGGAAGCCGCTCGGGAGATCCGGACGCTCATCCGCGAGGCTCCGCTGCCCGAAGCGCTTGACCAACAGCTCACGGAGGCGTATCGAGAGCTCGGCAGACGACTTAAACGAGACGACGTGAGCGTAGCCGTTCGAAGCTCCGCGACCGCGGAAGATCTGCCGACCGCTAGTTTCGCCGGTCAGCAGGAGTCCTTCCTAAACGTGCGAGGAGAAGACGATCTGAAGGCCGCCTGTCGTCGGTGTTTCGCGTCGCTGTTCACGGAGCGGGCGATTTCGTACCGCGAGGCTCATGGGTTCGACCACATGAAGGTCGCTCTCTCGGTCGGCATCCAGCAAATGGTGCGCGCGGATCGGGCGAGTGCCGGTGTGATGTTCACCATCGACACGGAAAGCGGGTTTCGCGATGTCGCCCTTATTCACGCCGCGTGGGGACTCGGAGAGGTCGTCGTCAAGGGCCAGGTCACGCCGGACCAGTACATGGTCTACACGCCCTTCGTTGATCGAAAGGGTGGACCACCGATTCTCGAGAAGACGTGCGGGACGAAGCGGCAGAAACTAGTCTATACTGAGGAAGGAACGGGGAGCGGAACGTCCAGCGTCGAAACCACGCCAGAAGAGCGGGAAGCCTTCGTACTTACGGACTCGGAAATTCAGCGCCTCGCTCGCTGGGGGGCGGACATCGAGGACCATTACGGTTTTCCGATGGATATTGAGTGGGCCAAAGATGGCGAAAACGACGCGATCTACATCGTCCAGGCCCGCCCTGAAACGGTCCACGGTAAGGCCGGCACGTCGACGATCACGAGCTATCAGCTGATCGAAACGGGACAAGAGCTGGTGAAGGGGCAAAGCGTAGGAGAAAGCATCGCCTCCGGGCCAGTACGTATTGTGACCGATCCGACATCGTCGTCGACCTTTCCCGAGGGGGCCGTCCTCGTGGCGGAGAACACCGATCCGGACTGGGTCCCGATTATGCGGAAGGCATCGGCGATCGTGACAGATCATGGGGGCCGAACGTCTCACGCGGCTATCGTTAGCCGAGAACTGGGAGTCCCGGCGGTGGTTGGGACGCGGACCGCGACGTCTGTCCTGGAGTCCGGTCAACAGGTGACGGTCTCGTGTGCTGGCGAAGCGCAGGGCGTTGTCTACGACGGCAAACTCGCGTTCAGGACCGAAGAGATCGCGCTTGCGGATCTGCCAAAGACCCGCACAAACATTATGATCAATGTCGCGAGTCCGGCGACGGCGCTTCGATGGTGGCGTCTACCCGTGGATGGAGTCGGCCTCGCACGCATGGAGTACATCATCAATCAGGTCATCCGCGCACATCCTCTGGCGCTCACCCGGTTCGATGAGATCGATGAGCCAGACGTGCGCTCGGAGATCGAGTGGCTCACGCTACGTCACGATTCGCCGGAAGATTTCTTCGTCGAAACGCTCGCTCAAGGCATCGCTACGATTGCGGCATCGCAGTATCCGCGTCCCGTCATCGTGCGATTGAGTGATTTCAAAACCAACGAATACGCTCAGCTCGTCGGTGGGGCGCCATTCGAACCGAAAGAAGAGAATCCGATGCTCGGATGGCGCGGCGCATCCCGCTACTACAGCGACGCCTATCGTGACGGGTTCGCGCTCGAATGCCAGGCGCTCCATCGCGTCCGGTCTGAGATGGGCTTCACGAACGTCGTCATCATGATTCCCTTCTGCCGGACGCCGGAAGAGGCGGATCGCGTGTTGGAAGAGATGGAGCAGCACGGACTCGTCCGCGGAGGCGACGGTCTCCAGGTCTACGTGATGGCAGAGATCCCGTCGAATGTCACGCTGGCCGAGTCCTTTGCCGAGCGCTTCAACGGGTTCTCCATCGGATCGAACGACCTGACGCAGCTCGTGCTCGGAGTCGATCGGGATTCCGAACGGCTCGCATACTTGTTTGACGAGCGGCACCCGGCGGTTATCGAAACCATCCGCAGCCTCATCCAGCGCGCTCACTCTGTGAACTGCCCGGTCGGCATCTGCGGACAGGCGCCGAGCGACTATCCAGACTTTGCCTCGATGCTCGTGGAGGCCGGCATCGACTCAATTTCCGTGCTTCCGGACAGCGTCGTGCAGACGCTCAAAACCGTCGCAGAGGCAGAGAAAAAGATTGCGCAGCCCATTCAGTGACGCGCACATCGTTGGCCTAACCATGCTCACCTAGACGTTCAATCTACCATGAACTTCGTTGAAATCGCTGGGATTAGCATCAATCTCGACCACGTGGTTTTCATCCGAGAGGAAGATCACGCTCAGCTTGGTCAGGTGATCGCGATTCACTTTGCTCACCCGGAGCGTGACCCATTGCGTCTTTCCGCAGAACACTACGACGAGCTTCGTCGCCTCCTTCAGGCCCCGGTGGGTAAAACGTAAGTTCTCGGTTCCGTCGATATTCTTCCGGCACGCAGATAAGAAAATTGCCCCGATGCGGGCCGGCCATCCTCCGTCTGATCGATGTGCTCGACGAGGGGGGACAAGAATGGCGGTCGCACCGAGGCAATCGAGCCCGTACCCGAGATGGGGGCGGGCCTTCTCCTTCTTGGGAAGGAGACGTTACTGGTTAGCGAATCTCAATTTGCTTCGGCTTGGCAGATTCGACTTTCGGTACCGTGATCTCCAAGACTCCGTTTTTGAACGAAGCGTCGATTTTTGAGTCGTCGACGGTTCTCGGCAAGCGAATGGAGCGGTAGAAAGAGCCGAAGGTGCGTTCCGTCCGGATCACGCTAGCATCTTCGGTTTTCTTTTCGGCTTTACGTTGTCCGTTGATGATCAGCCGATTGTCTTCGAGGCGGACATTAATCTCGTTTTTCGTCATGCCGGGCAAGTCCGCCCGTATCATGTAGTCATTTTCCGTTTCCATCATGTCCACCCGTGGGGCCCAGACGGCGGCCCCTGCTTCGTCCGTATCCTGGCGTGAGGAAACAAAAAGGTCGTCGAACATGCGGTTGACTTCATCCTGAAGGCCGCGCAAACCCTGAGCTGGGCGATATCGCGTGAGAAGATCCATTATGTTCGCATAGGTTGCGTGAAAGGAGGACCGGGTGATGACGATAGGTCATCAGCCCGTAACGACTGCGTGTAATCTACCGCGCCTCGACCGATCTGGAGAACAGATACTCGGACCGGCCGCCATCCGAAATATCGGGAGGCTGCTGTAGGAGAAATAAGACAGCCCTGCGAGACGAGTTGGCTCTGTGGTCGGATGGAGGCTCGGGACCCGTTTAGTATCGGAATCGTGCCGCGATCCGCGGTTGTTGACGGCGCTCAGCAAAGGCGGGGACGCCGTCCTCGTATGCATACGCAACCCCTCCCGTCCGGAGCGTGTGGATCAGTGCAGCGTTGAGGAGATCACCATCCCCTCTGCGGCGATCGACGCGAAGGTGCGGGACGCCATCCTCTCCGATATTTCCCCAGACGGGCGGCGCGGCAGCTGAAATAAAAAGCGTGTCGACACGCCCACTAACCGCACCCGAGAGAATGGGACTCAGGCTCGTGCTCCCCCGTTCGGCAGCGCCTCGAAATCGGTCCATGGCCTCCTCGCGTTCTCGGAGCAAGTCCGTTTGAATGAGCGGCCAGGCAGATGCATGTAGCGCCTGCGTATCCCACGCTCGATTGGTTCCTTCAGTGTATTCCCCTTCGATTTCCGTGTCGTGGAGCCTGGGATACTGGTTCACCGCCCGGTACAGTCCGCGAAGACGGTCGGGGCCGGCCAGGAGGAGCGGTCGGAGCGGTACGTCCGGGTCGATGCGTTTCCGGATTTGGTTGTCGATGTACCGAAGAAACTGGAGGATGCCCTCGTTCTTGTACGCACGATCTCCCGCGTCTTCGTGGCCGAAAAACATCGCAGGGCGCCGTCCGCCTCCACCCTGACCCTGTGCCGGCGTTCCTGTGTGATAGCGTACGGAGCGGACGGGCTGGTCGAACTGACGAAACTCATCCAGCGTCTGGTACGCATCCGGGCCAAGATCGACGCGCTGTATTGAGTATCGAGTGCCGCGGAACAGGCCGACGCCGCCTGCGGACAATGCGGCCACGTAGTACGGACGGTCCGGGTAAACATTGGGCCAGATGTAGCGAAGGTCCGGTACGGTATCCACCGCGGCGTGAAGCGGCGGTGTGAATGGGAGCGACTCGACAATCATCTCTGATGGTGTCAGGATGATCACAATGCCGTCCGCATCCGGGTCAGCTGCACGTGCTGCCGTGATTTCACCTGCAGCTTGTTCGAGCATCGGGGTGATGTCAGCGGATGCGTGTGTGAACCGTTCGCATTCAATCTCTGCCTGCTCCAGCAGGCCTCGGAGCTCCTTCTGAAACATGTTGTTTCGGTTCCAGGTGCGCTCAAGGGGCACGTAGATCGAGATCACCACCGGAGCGTCGATCTCAATGAGCGTTTGAATCAGTCGCTGCGGGTTCGTGGAGGCGTGGGTCATGTTGTGTCTTCCTGTAACAGAACGGAAGAAGAGAGGCAAGGAGAGCAAAGAGGGCTGGCGCTGATGACGATTCTTGAGGATGGACGCAGAATCGGACCGTACGTGCACATCGTTCGTCGGCGCGTTTGATCAGGCAGCCACGCCGCGGCCGACGACGAGTTTGTTCGTTACGTCCGTGATTCCGGGCGAAGCCCAGACGGCCCGCTCGATGTCTTCACGGTCCGCCCATGAGCGTACCGTTCCGGTGAGCGTTACGGCCGAACCGGCGATCTCGATATCGATGCCCGCCGCTTCCTTGTCGACCCTGCGTTCGAGGGCGGTTCGAATGCGACCCCGAAGGTTTGCGGGCGTGGTTGCGGGTTTCACTGTCAGGTTGTTCTGAATCTCGCGTACGCCGCGAATGTATCGAACCGTTTCCTCCGCGCGGCGCCGTTGATAGTGCCAGTCGACCGACCCATCCAGAGTCACGCGACCGTCGTTGACACTGATCTGGACGTCCTGGTCGGACAACTGAACGTGGTCGTTGATGCGGCTGAGCGCGGCTTTTGCAATGTCTGTGTCGGTTCGCTTATGGGCGGAGACGAGCGTGACCTCGATTTCATTGGCGAGACCCTTCACCCCGGCGACGCTCAGAGCCGTTTTCTCCGCCTGGCGTTTCTCCGCAAGCGTAATGACGTGCCCCGTAAGCGTGACGACGCCGCTCGATACGGTCACCCCAATGTTGTTCGAGTCGATGCTGGGTTCCCAGTCGAGCGCATCGATCACGTGCTGTCGTAGTTCTTTGTCGCGCTTCTTGATCGCCATGGGTGCGTACGCTCTGAGAATTGAATGGTGGTCAACTGCGAAGTAAAGAGAGGTCGTGCGTAGACCTCTGGAGTGTGAAACTGCTCCTGACAGGCATCTGCAGCGTAGCACGATTTCATACCACGACACCCATCGTTCTGGGACAGAAGCGGTCAGGCAGGATCGGAATGTGAACGGGGGCATCGTTGCAGCACGACACCATCGGGATGCGGAAGGCCAACAGCGTGCTTGAGAGATGCAGATCTCCGTCTTCAAATGATTGAGGTCGTTCGTCGGAAAGCGATTGAACCTTAGTGTCAGGTCCGTTTGCGCCCGAGGGGACTTGACCGATCAGACGAATGGGGTCATGCGCATTCCTTGATAGCCTTTTCCGAAGAAACCGAGGTGTAGCGGCAGGATCGTGCAAACGCCTCATCTACACGAATAAGGTTGGGTCGCATCCATGATTGCATCCGCTCAGTCTTTTCCACTTCACGTGTTCGCGATGAACACGAGTCGCCGCCTCGGTGAAGAGGTGGCGAGGAGCCTCGGGTCGTCGCTCAGTCCACACGAAGAACGAGAGTTCGAAGCGGGCGAGCACAAGTCGCGGCCATTACGGAGCGTGCGGGGGGCGGACGTGTACGTGATCAGCAGCTTAGACGGAGAAAAGGGGGCGAGTGCAAACGACAAACTGCTCCGAATGCTTTTCTTTATCGGCGCGCTCAACGATGCCCGAGCGGCCCGCGTCACCGCGATCGTCCCGTATCTCTGCTATTCTCGAAAGGATCGCCGCACGAAGGTGCGAGACCCCGTCACGACCCGTTATGTTGCGCGTCTATTCGAAGCGGTGGGTACCGACGTGGTGCTGACGGTTGACGTGCATAACGTGTCGGCGTTTGAGAACGCGTTCTCTTGTCCGACGGAGCATATCACAGCGATTCCGACTCTCATCGAACGCATTCGGCAGCGCGGAATTTCGCTGCCGGTCACGGTCGTCTCTCCGGACGTGGGCGGGGCGAAGCGGGCCGAAGCGTGTCGGAAGCATCTCGCCGCACACCTCGGTGACGACGTGCCCCTCGCGTTTGTCGAAAAGGAACGAAGTGAAGGCATCGTTCGGGGCGGTTCGGTGGTCGGGCGCGTCCAGGGGCGAACGGTTGTGATTGTTGACGACCTGATCAGTTCGGGGACCACACTGGTTCAGGCGGCGCGAGCCTGTCGAGCACAGGGAGCAAACAGTGTGATCGCGGCTGTTACGCACGGGTTGTTCGCTCCCGAAGCCGGGGTAACCCTCGCGCATCCGAGCCTGGACGCGGTATACGTGACCAATTCGGTGTCGGCATCCCGGCTACCCACGGGCCACTGCCGGACGAAGGTCGTTCGTGTCGACATTTCGCGACTGCTCGCGGAGGTCATCCACCGGATGCACAACGACGACTCGCTGAGTCACATGACGGATGTGTACGTGCCGGAGCGCAAAGTGGTATCTGCCGAGTGAGCGTCGCGAGCATGTGCAGGCACCAGAGAGCGGGATCCATTGCTGGTTTGCACGCGCTACGGCTTGGCTCGCTCCATCTCTGCAACGGTCGTGAGGAGGTAGCGCTCTGCTTCGTTTCGCCAGTGTGCGGCGTCCACGTCGTCGCCGTCATCGAGATGCCAGATAGCTAGGCGTGCGCGCGTACACGCTTCCTGTGCCTGATAAAATGAGATCAGGGAGGGAGTCGGGTGGTCGCCGGTAATATCGGAATAGACATCGAACAATTCGGGGCCGACCCACTCGGCGCCCAGCTGCGTGCACTCCATCGACAAAAACGACAACTCGTCGGCAGGGTCTAGCAGTCGCAGACCGCGGTCGAACGCGATGCAGTCGATCACGAGTGGATACGGCTGCAAGTAGACGTGCTCCGGGCGGAGGTCGCCATGTCCATCAACAACCCGCGATGCGCGCGCCGAGAGGTCGCTTGCATGCCCGTCGATGTGGTTGCGTAACCGCTCGGTGGCGTCAGATATCAGAGAGGCGTTCAGGGCGTAGGCAGGCGTGCGAAGGACGTCTTCGTTGAAGTCGAGTCGGCTGTGAAAGCGTTCGATGTACGCCGATGGATTGAGGCCAACGGTAGGGGAGTCCCTGTAAAACCGGGAGAGTCGATCTGCCACCGCACGAATGTGGGATCGCGTGAGCGAATCCGCCTCGATGTGCGCATGAACGGATGCATGGCCCGGAACCCGACGCATGTGAACGACCCAATCCACAACGTCGCCGTCTTCGTTCAGGCGCAACGCACCATCCGGGCCACGCGTGATACGTTGGACGCCTCGATAGATGGTAGGGGCCAGCCGCCGATTGAGTCGAACTTCCGCGAACGCATCGTGACGCCGCGCTGCTCGCGTGCTGTAATCCATCCCGGGACGCTTAATGCACTTCTTGAGCTTGTACGCCTCATCGCCGACCAGGAAAACCCACGCCATGTGCGTTTCAATGGTGGTCACCGGAGCGTCTTTGCCCGGATATGTCGAGGGATCACTGAGAAAATCCACCTCATCCTGAATGGTTGGGGATCCGCAAGGAGAGTCATTCAGCCGATTGGACATCGTCTGCGGATTCGGGATGAGAGGGTCGCGTTAAGCCTCGCGTGTTTGATTGCGTGATGCCTTACTTGTTTCTGCCCGTGCTGTGGCGGATGCGTCGCTAAGGGCCGCGAGTACGTCTTCGTCCGATGTCTGCGGAAAGTCGCTGTACCAGGCGCCGATCGCGACGAGATTACGGGTCGTTATTGGGCAGACGAACCCGTCGAGAAGCGGGCGAATTCGGTTTGCGGAGTCCTCGGCTGCAACGGGCACGGCCATGATGATCGTGTTCGGGTTGTGCATTCGAAGCGACCGAATTGCAGCTTCAGCCGTCAGTCCCGTCGCCAGCCCATCATCCACGAGGATGATATTGCTCCCGCCGATGTCGTAATTCGATATCGATCGAAATGACTGTGCAGTGCGGTAGCGGTTGATTCGCCGATTTAGTTCGGCAAACTCCCGCTTTGCAACAGCCTCGATTGTGGTTTCCGAGAGTCGCGCCGAGCGGATCAGCGACTCGTCGAATACCATCACGTCGTCGGAGGAGATCGCACCAAACGCCAGCTCCGGTTGTTGCGGGAGTCCGAGTTTTCGAACAGCCCAGATGTCAAGAGGGGCGTTTAGGGCGCGGGCGACCTCCGCAGCAACGATCACGCCGCCACGGGGAAGGCCGAGCACGATCGGATTCATTCGATGATACGACTCAAGCTCCCGGGCCAGGTACTGTCCGGCCTCTTGTCGATTTGTATAGCGATAAGGAACGGCCATCGTGCGCTTCGCTGTCGATCTTTAAAAAATGTCGTGCGCCTCACCATTCTGCACGGAGTTCCTTCGGTAGTTCGAGGTGGAAGGTGAGCCTCCGCGTCTTACGACAGCGCGACGGCATCGTGGCTATTGCTACGAGAGTGAGATCAAGCCCGTGGGAAGCATGTCTCTTTTTATCGAACCTCGCTGGTCCTGACGCGCTCGAACCTAACCAGAACGGACAGTGGTGGCAGGACATCGTAGCAATAGGATGTAGAGCAAACGATGGTCGGGTGTAGAAATGAGGGTCTCGCGGCGGTTTGTTTGGTCATCTGCCTCAAGGCGCGTCTGCTACAACGGGCATCAAATGAGGTAACAATTGACGTCATTGATATTCGGTCGCCCCCGTCTGCTTGGCGGCCGACGGTGGTCATACACTCGAGCCCCGGTGACACCGAGAGAGTTGACTCGGGGTCCACCGGGGCTCGAATGAACGGGGGTAGGTTGGGGTTAGCGATATCTCTTGAACCACGCGAGCGTGTAGGCCACTTTCGCAGCAAGCTGACTCGGCCGGGAGGCGATGTGGTGCGACGCGCCGGGGATTTCCACGTGAGCAGTTTCGATCTGGCGAATCTTTAGCGCATGGTACAGCTGAAGAGCCTCCGAAGGCGGCGTCCGAAGATCCTCGGATCCGACCATAGTCATCGTCGGCGTCTCGATCTGGCCGGCGAGAGAGATCGGGGATTCTTCGAGGTATTTCTCTGGGTTCTCCCACGCGTAGCCGGGGTAGCGGTAATGCGCGTAACCGTAGTAATTGTCTGCCACCAGCGTCTTACTGTACCAGTTCATGACGGGCTTCGTCACGACAGCGGCGCGGAACCGATTTGTCTTGCCCACGATCCATGCGGTCATCGTGCCACCGGCGCTTCCCCCGGTGACGTACAGCTGGTCGGTGTCGACACTACCGGTTTCGATCGCAGCGTCCACGCCGGTCATGAGATCACCGTAATCTCCCCCCGGATAGTCGTGGTAGAGCAGGTTGGCGAATTCTTGTCCGTAGCCCGTGCTTCCCCGCGGATTCGCGTAGAGGACGACGTAGCCAGCCGCGGCATACAGCTGTATTTCGGCAGAGAAGGTGGGGCCGTAGCTTGTGATTGGGCCACCGTGAATCTCAAGGAGAAGGGGATACGTCTCATCCGCGTCAAAATTCGGCGGGCGCACGACCCAGCCCTGGATGGAACGTCCGTCTGCGGAGGTCCAGGTCAGTTCCTCAACCTCGCCAAGCGTACGGTGCGGGAGCAGGTCCTTGTTGAGTGCCGTGATGACGGACGGAGACGCATCGGCCTGCACGGTTGCTACGTCCGCAGGTCGCTCGGAGGTGGCATGCGTGAACGCGATGATCCCATCGTCCGATACGGAAAACGATCCGCCGGTGTAAGGACGGCCAATCGATGTGCCCCCGACATTGCCCGTGATCTCTTGCGTTTCTCCGTCCATCCCGATGTACGCTACCTTCGTATCCCCAGACTCGAGATACGAGACGTACAGACCGTTTCCATCGGCGGCCCACGTTGCGCTCGAAATGCTCTTGTCGAGGTCGGCCGTCAGTGAGCGACGGTTTGAGTCGTCGAGGTCCTGAATGTAAAGCTGCGTGTTCTGGAACGTTTGCACCTGATCATCGAATCCGAGGAAGGCGATTTTGCTACCATCGGGCGAAACGGCGGGCGCGTAGTCCGGCCCGTCTCGATCGGTGAGTTGCGTAATCGCGTCCGACTTGAGGTCCACGCGGTACAGCTCCGACTCTCGCCGGTCATGGGCCCAATCATCGGATCGGTCGGCGGAAAAAATGAGGCCACTTCCGTCTGGAAGCCAGGTGGGGGCCGAACGATGATGAAAGTCTTCCGTCGTGATTTGTCGTGCTGCGCCGCCTTCCGTGGGGATTACGAAAAGGTGGTCGTAGCCTGGCTCAAGGTACCCTCGACCGTCGGCCTGATGACGTAGCCGAGTGAGAACGCGCGGCTTATCTGCCCATTCAGCGTTTTTTGGCGCGTCGGGCATCTCTGCGTCGAGGGACGGTGCGTCTTCCGGTACGAGCATCGAAAACGCGATGTGTTCCCCGTCGGGCGACCAGCGGAGCCCAGACGGTGAACGGTTCAGTTGGGTGAGCCGCGTCGCCATGCCGGTATCGAAGTCGTACACATAAATCTCGCTTCCTTCGTCGGTCCCGGCCGTAAACGCGACCCGGCTGCCGTCCGGAGACCAGCGCGGACTCGATTCCGAGACGTCCATACCCGTCAGCTTGCGATTCGAGTCCCCGTTCGTGCCGACGACCCACAGCCGAGACTGCCGTCGATCCTTCATCTTGTCCATGCTCATTCGCTTGTAGACGACGCGCTCGCCATCGGGCGAAATCTGAGGATCGGATGCCCATTCGAGGTCAAAGACATCGTCAGCCGTAAAGGTATTGGTGGACTGTCCGACGGCCGAAAACGGCAGCATACAACACAGCAACGCGGCAAAAAGGATGCGCATAGGAGGGAGGGGGAGAGGAGAGGCGGGCGACGGGACAATGAGCTGTCGTATGGGAACCAAAGTCATAAGCGCGGCCCCCACGTGCAAGTTATTGATGCAGAACAACCGCCTGAAAATGGTGATAATCGGTGTGTTGCCGAACGCTTCAGTGTATTACTCGTATCGCGAATAGATTTTTTCGACCCAACCCTTCCTTCCCATGCGAACATGTTCGCTCCACACCCTCGTCATCTGTCTGTGCGTCGTTTCTCTCGTTGGTTGTGACAGTGGAGGCAGTCCGACAGGCACGGATCCAGGCACTCCGGGCGGGGGGGACGGCGGCGGAGGGTCTACGCCAGCGTTCAGTAGTCGCGAAGCACCGGGCGACTCGGCTCGATCGTTTCTTGATGATACGAACTTTACGGTCCTTGCGCTGGAAGTAGACTATATGACGGGATATCGTCCGGAAGATACCGCTCTAGCCGACCTCCGGTCGGAGCTCGTCCAGCACCTGGATAAGGCGTCCATCACCGTTGAGTCCCTAACCGAGATTCCGGCCGCTGGGCAAGACACCTACTCCACGAATGATATTGTCGATCTTGAAGACCAGTATCGCGATGCGTACACCGAGACGCGGTCGGACACGCTATGGGCATATGTTCTCTTCGTCGACGGCAAGTTCACGACGCAAAACGTCGTCGGAATTGCGTACTACAACACATCTCAGGCCTTTTTTGGGCAGACAATCGAGGAAATCAGTGGCGGCGTCACACAGCCGTCGAAGGCGAACGTCGAGGCTACGGTCTTGCGACATGAGTTCGGGCACAATCTCGGACTCGTAAATAACGGAACGTCGATGCAGCAGGACCATCAGGATGATCCGAACGGTGCCCATTGCACGAACGACCAATGTGTAATGTACTATTCGATTGAGACGACGAACTTCTTCGGAAACGCCTTCGACGGCAGTGTGCCCGGCTTCGAGCAATTCTGCACCGAGGACATGGATGCGATCGCGTCGCAGTAAATCGTGATCGACTCCGTGCGAGAGGACGTTGCTCCGAGATGGTATCTTCGATGCGGTCGAGCCGGCCACATGTTCATCCCGTGGCCCCAAAATTGTTTATTCCGCGTCCGTGTCGCGCGACGATCTGCCACGAGTTTACCGCCGTATCGTGCAGCGAAGCAGCCGTCGGCGTGCCCGGTAGGGACGTTATTTACGACCGATAACCTTCAAACAGCACCACCATTTCAAGTGAACAGATGAGCCATATTGACTCGTTCGAGCACGAATTCGTTGGATACCTGGCCGGTCTGCCGGTGTATCATCCGTTAGAAGAGATCCGAGGTGATTTTGTCTGCGATGCTCGGCACATCGTCATCGGAGGGGGAAGTGGGGAGCATCCGGCACTGGTTCTGGGCAGTCCGCGGCAGGCCGTGGCTCATTTCCTGTACGACGCACTGTCATCTACAGCCGAGAGCTCAGCACCTCAAGCTCGCCTTCCCTTAAAGGCCGTCGTGGATGAATGGCTACCGACGGTCGAGTCATTCATCCATTCGCCCCCCGAAGAGCTGCTGAGGTTTTACGACTGGACTGAGGAGAACAAAAGTCACTTCCGAGAGCAATTCGATGACGGCGTCCCGAATCCGTACTGGGGAGACCGCTTCTGGGGCTGGCTGGTTCTGGGACTCGGAGAGTTTGTGTTTTTTGCGATGCCCGAGCTCGCTGGGGATGTTCTGACCGATCTGGGAGCGGAGCGGCCGCACGACTATTTCCAGCACGTTCGATACAGTAATATTCTGCTGCTGCCGGAGCGCATGCCGGTTTACGCAAACGGAGGACATGCCTTTTCTTCATTTCGTCGACAGCGAGACTGAAAAAAGAGTATCGCCTATCTTCTGTCGTCTTGATCTGTCGATAGAGATCCATCGCCCCGGGTTACAGGTGTAACTTTTAAAAGAGCTGACCACCATCTGGAACTGCCAGAAAATGGTGCGGTGAAACGTCGCGAAATCGGTGCTGGATCATCCTGGTCTGGCACGTTTCCCTAATGCCTCGCCTGCGTGGCGGGGATCTCATGAAAAAGTTCATTGGCCTTACGCTGATTGTCCTCGTCGCCAGTGTCGCGCCGGCCTTCGCCCAGTTCTGGTCCGGTGTTGGTGTTCGGGCGGGTGCAAGTGGCGCGCTCCTTCGCGGAGACAATGTCGGAATAACGGACAACTCCACTGATCGAAATTACGGCTTCACGGTTAGCCTCTACAAGGCCGTTCCACTCGGCTCGGGCTTCGCTCTCCAGCCGGAAGTGATGTACTCGCAGAAAGGAGGCGCTCTATCGTTCGAGGAGTCCATCGGCGGTGCAGCGATGACGGATGTTGACGTTGCGTTCAACGTAGACTACGTCGAACTACCGGTGGCTGTCTCGTACACGATCCCGATGCAGAGTCGCTACGTGCCGATGCTGTACGCGGGCCCGTACGTTGGTTTCGCCACACGACGGGAAGCCAATTTCGATATGGGTGGACTGGACGTCTCGATCGACGGGGACGACGCCTTTAAGCGGTGGGATTACGGCGCGGTCTTCGGTGCAGATCTCGGATTCCAGATGGCTCGCCGCATGGCGACACTTGGTGTCCGGTACGACCTCGGGATCGCCGATATCGTAAAAGACGGTGTCGCGGACGACGAGAATGACGGGTTCACCGTCGCACCTGACGTTCGAAATGATGAGTGGTCCATCGTCGTCGGCATGCGCCTGTAGCAATACGCTGTTCTGGCACAACGATGCGAAACCGACGCTTCAGGTCGCTACTTGATGCGTCATTTTGACGAAGGGCCTGTGCGGTCAAATCGCGCAGGTCCTTCTTTATTGGCCTAGGCCCGGTCGAAATCATGTTCTGCTCGAGTTCGGGTCACGACTGGACTCGTTCGGCGACGTCGATGCGGGGGAGGGGGACGGTAAACGTGTGTCCCCATAGCTGTGGAAAAGCCGAAATCATACGGAAAAGAAAAAGCCCGCCCGGCAACTGCCAGGTGGGCTTCTTTGTCGTGCGCTTGGGAGGATTCGAACCCCCGACCTTTGGAACCGGAATCCAACGCTCTATCCAACTGAGCTACAAGCGCATGGGGTCATAGTCGCTCGTCCGATGGTGTCGCAGAATCGCATAGCAAGGATGGCGGGGTGCGCCGTCCCGTTCGGACACCCGCATGTATTGGCCATGCTATCCTATTGTTCCTGCGAAGAATCCGGGAACCGCTTCCTCATGAGTCGTTCACCCTCTATGCTTTCCGATGCGTCAGGCGGAGTTCGATTCCTGAAGTTCAACTGGCGCCTCCCCGTCGATCGATCACCGACTTTCTCCCGATTTATGTCGGATTCATCTTCCCCATCCAATTGTTCGCAAACCCGCCCGACGCTCCCCGATCCGTGGGCACCGGGGCGACGGATTACTCTGGACGGCCCGCTCGAACCCGCTGCGAACGAAACCCTGTTTGGCTCAATGACGGGCTTTCTGGCTATTATCGGTGGGTTCATTCTGTTTCAGGTGATCGTATCGCCGGTGATTCTCGTCGGTATTCTCGCGTTCGTGGAGGGCCCAGGCGCCATGTCGATCTTGACCAACCAGGAACGGCTGCTCTCTGGATACGCACAGGAACTGCTCCTGACAAATGCACTCGCCCAGTGGGTGTCCTTTGGAGCGCTAACGCTGCTCCTTGCCCGTCTGCACGCACAGAAAATCGCTGCGTTTCTGCGCGTACGTACACCGGCGCCCGGAACGCTCGGACTTTCTCTTGCGGGAATGGTCGCACTTCTCCCTGTAGCGCAGTGGCTAGCGCAGATCAATCAGCAGCTTCCATTGCCTGAGTTTTTCCGCGTTCTCGACGAGCAGAGCATGAAACTCGTCGAGCAGGCCCTCGCTAGCGATTTTAGCCTGGTGTTCGGACTGCTTGTGATGGCTGTGACGCCTGCCATATGCGAGGAACTGATCTTCCGCGGCTATGCGCAACGTCAGTTCGAGCGAGCGATGCCTCCTCTCATGGCCATCCTGGCGTCGGGCCTTTTGTTCGGGTTCTATCATCTACGATTGACCCAATTTCTGCCGCTCGCTGCGATCGGTATCTATCTCGCGTATCTCACCTGGCGCACGGGAAGCCTCTGGCCTGCTGTCATAGCGCACTTCGCAAACAACGCGATGATCGTCGTCGGATCGCGATACATGGGAGGAGAAGACGACGTCTCGGCAACCGTTGCCCAGGATGTCACGATTCCGTGGTACGCGATCGTCCTCGGAATCGTCGGGTTTGCCGGCGTCATTTACGCGTTTGAAACCTACATTCACCCGCCGGATGGCGATGAAGACGACTTGTCCCTCTCTGCCTGAAGGATGATTGTTTTTCGCGGGAACGGTGCCGTGTGTAAGCGGTGCAGAATGTGCCATCAACCGAACGGATTCATGTCGGTTGTGTCATGGCTTGCGTGCTCACATTCCTCGGCGTTCCAATAGACTCCGCTACGACGATGAGCAAGTACGAGAACTGGGTTCCAGTCTTTTCGACGGGAACCGACTACGAAGCTGATATGGTGCGCGACCGACTCGACGACGCTGGACTTCCAGCAGTCGTGCTGACCAAGCGGGATCACGCCTTTAACCTGAATGTCGGTGATCTTGCGAATGTAATCGTCCTCGTTCCTCCGGAGAACGTGGATGAAGCGCGCGAGGTAATGCAGCAGCGCCTCACGGACGAGGAACTCGAGAAGGCCGCTATGAGCGCGGACCCGAATGCGCCGGACGCTCATACGCCGGAAGAACAGTCTCGCCTCGACTCGGGACACGACCGCGTCGACTTCAGCGCCCCGGACGACCAATCGTGACGGGGACGAGTACCACCCCGCATTCGACTGTTTTCCGCCCCGTCTGTTTTTTAAACTACACCGTATGTCCGACTCCCTCCGAAGAGTGTTGACGGCCCTCGTGGCCGCTCCCGTTGTTCTCGGCCTCGCGTACCTGGGTGGTTGGCCATTCGCTGTTCTGATCGCTGGGATCGGGATGGTTGCGCAGTCCGAGATCTTCGACATCGCTCGCTCCTCGGGAGTGGAGCCCTATGCCCCGATCGGGTACCTGCTCGGGGCGTTGATCGTGGCCGGCGTGATGATTCCGGAGCTCTGGGCCGTCGCAATCGCCGTCATCGTGGGCTTCATCTCTCTGGCCCCATTTCTGGTGGAGCGGGGGGGCTTTCTGGCGAATGTGATGGTGACGCTGGCGTCGGCTCTTTATCCTACGGGGCTCCTCGCCGCGCTCGTGACGATCCGGGAAGGACGCGGTCCGCTCATCGATGACCTCGGCGCCTTCTTCGTCGTGATGCTCATCTTCTTCCTCGTGTGGGCGACCGATATTTTTGCGCTGTACACTGGAAAAGCCATCGGTCGTACGAAGCTCGCTCCATCGATTTCCCCGAACAAAACGTGGGAGGGATCCGTCGGCGGTGTCTTGGCGGCTGGGCTCGTCGCGATCGGCTTCAAGCTTACGGGAGCCGTTGATCTCGCGTGGGTGCATCTGGCTGCTATGGTCGTGATCTGCGGCGTCGTGAGTCAGGCCGGCGACCTCGCAGAAAGCCAGATCAAGCGCTCGGCTGGGGTGAAGGATGCCAGCTCGATCCTACCCGGACACGGCGGGCTCTTCGACCGATTCGACTCGATGGTTGTTGCCGCGCCGCTCGCATATCTCTACCTCGTGTACGTTGCGAAAGTGTTCATCATCTAACCCTGATACGGTTAGCCTAACGGTGTATGCAAAGGGGGAAACGTGAAGCTGGAAGACTCGGCCGCGTCCGGCTCTGTGATCGGAACGCACGGCGGGCCGCAAATGTGTAAAGACTCGGTCTTCTCCCCCGAATTCTACGTTGCCATGGGCCTGTTTACACCGTCACGCCGTAAAAAACCGAAGCGCTTTACGTACGAGCCGCGCTTCTACAATCCCGACAAAGAGGAAGATATCAAACGTCGGATGCGCGTGAAGCGCAGGAAAAAGAGGCAGCGCAGCCCGCTCAGCATTCTCTATCTCATCGGGCTGCTGTCGTTCGCTATCTTCGTCATGTACTCGCTCGGGTAGTGGGTCGAGCGGCGTACCGATGCGGTGTGAATTGGGGCAACTCGGTGCATAGCCGCGTTTCTGTGGTCCTCTGTCCGATACGTACGTACTGAACACTTCTTTCTGTGAGTGACGAATCGTCTTCGCGTGCCGCCACCTCTTCGGAGTCGGACGGAATCATTCGCCAGATGTCGGACACGCTGGCGAATAAGATCGCGGCCGGTGAGGTTGTCCAGCGCCCGGCCTCTGTGGCAAAAGAGTTGATTGAGAACGCGGTCGACGCCGGGGCGTCTTCGATCGACCTGATCATCAAGGATGCGGGAAGCACGCTCGTCCAGGTCATCGATGACGGCTGCGGAATGAGCCGGGCCGACGCGCGTCGCTGCTTCGATCGCCATGCAACGAGCAAGATTCGCTCGATCGAAGACCTCGACCGGATCCGTACGCTCGGTTTTCGGGGCGAGGCGCTCGCTTCCATCGCGTCCATCTCGCAGGTTGACCTGAAGACGAAACGCGTTGAGGATGATGTGGGCACGGACGTTCGTGTCGAAGGCGGCGATGTCGTGCACGTCCAACCCTGTGCGGCGCCGAACGGCACGTCCATCGCCGTTCGCAACCTGTTTTACAACGTCCCCGCGCGGCGCAACTTCCTCAAAACGCCAGCGACGGAACTGAAGCATCTGACCGACACCTTTCGGTTCCTCAGTCTGGCACATCCGGGCATAGCGTTTCGGATGGAGCACAAGGACCGGTCCCTGTACGACCTGCCGTCGATCTCGACGGATGGTGGGCCGTTGGCGGCGTTGCGTCAACGCGTTGTCGACCTCATGGAGCTGGACGACGACCGGTCACTCCTGAATGTCGAGGATGAGGCAAGCCAGGTGTCCGTACGCGGTCTCGTGATCGATCCGACCGCAGGACGAAGGAAGAAGAAGGGAGATCAGTTCCTCTTCGTGAACGAGCGGTACGTCGAAGATCGCTACCTGAGTCATGCGGTCCGCAAGGCCTACGGAGATCTCCTCCCCGAAAAGGCGTTTCCATTCTTCGCGCTGTTCCTCGAGATGGATCCGCGCCGCGTCGATGTGAACGTGCATCCGACGAAGGCCGAGGTCAAGTTCGAGGATGAGAGTGGGATCTACGGCTTTCTGAAGTCGGCCGTGCGTCAGGCGCTCGCGACGGCGAATCACACACCGCGTTTTCAATCTGGCAGGACGGACTTGTCCAGCGCAAGCCGATCGTCTGATGAGTCTGCATCGCGATCTGGCGGGACCTCGTCGCCGTCGTCGGCCCCCGATTCGGACACATCTGATGACGAGTCCAGCCGTCCCCGCTTCCGTGGCACGCCCACGTCGTTTCAGCCACGAAGCGGCGGGGGCGGAGCTTCCGGGGAATCCCGTTCGAGGCGCAGGAAGACGTTCCGGTCCGCAGACAGCCTCGATGAGGCATCGTCCGGGTCGGAAGGAGGGCCGAGTGGATCAGGGACGAGGCGTCGATCACCGGGCGGGTCTCCGTCGACCGATCACACCCGATCGTCACCGAGTCGGGACGCGTCGGACGCTCAGGCGGGGGAGTTGACGCACGAGTTATACCGCCAGCCGGAAGACGGCGAGGCCTCCATCGGGCCCGTGTGGTCGCTCCACGGCCAGTATTTGATTACACCGACCGAGCACGGCTTGCTCATGATCGACCAGCGGGCGGCGCACGTGCGCGTCCTGTACGAGCAGGCTTTAGGCCAGCTACGGTCCGACGGCTCCGGAGAGTCGCAGCAGCTTCTCTTTCCGCAGACGGTCGAACTTGACTCGGTCGAGGATGCTATGATCGACGACTGGATGCCGGAACTGAAAGCGCTCGGGTTTGACCTCGAAAGGCTGAGTGGTCGAACGGTTCAGGTGCGCGGGGTGCCCGTTCACGTTCGGGGTGAGGACGAGTCGACCATTCTGCAGACCGTCATGGACCAGCTGCGGGAGGGCACGTCGCTACCCGCGGAGGAGCGAAAGGAGCATATTGCGAAAACCCTTGCGCACCAGAGTGCCGTTCAGCGAGGGCAAGAGCTGAGCCGGGAGGAGCGGCGGTCGCTGATCCGACGCTTGATGTCGTGCGAGATGCCGTACGCCGATCCGAGCGGAACGCCCACGACGCTCGACGTGTCGATGGAGGAAATCGAGCAACGATTCCGCCAGTAAGCCGGTTGATACTTGCGCGATGACTGATCTGCGAAATACCGTTCGGAAGGTTGCGGCCGAGCACAATTTATGGCCCGGGGATTCGTCTGTGGTCGTCGGGGTTAGCGGTGGCGTCGACTCGATGGTTCTTCTCGACGTGCTGAACGACGTGCTCGTGCCCAGTCGCCGACTCGTCGTGGTACACGTCAACTATGGGCTGCGAGATGGAGCCTCGCGGGACGAGGAGCTGGTGCGAAATCGTTGTCAGACGTTCGGGTCCTCGGTCGACTTCATCGCGTTCCATCCCGATATGTCATCCGCGGCCCACGAGGGGTCGCTGCAGCGGGTAGCTCGAGACGTGAGGTATGATCTTTTCCGACGTGTCGCGAATGAACGGGATGCTGCGACGGTCGTCGTAGCGCACCATCGTCAGGATCAGGCTGAGACGGTGCTGCTTCGGCTGTTTCGGGGCGCAGGACCTGAGGCGCTTGCAGGGATGAAGTGGCTCCGACCGTTGCGCGACGACGCCACGGTCCAACTCGCGCGTCCGTTGCTCGACACCTCACCAGCCGAGATCCGAGCGTACGCGACTGAGCATTCGGTGCCCTGGCGCGAGGATCCGACGAACATGGAAGGTCCATACGCCCGAGCGAAGCTCAGGACGACCATCCTACCGTCGATCGAAGAAGCATTTCCGGGTGCAACGGACCGCATCGCTCATGCGGGGACGCTCCTCCGCCAAATCTCAGACGCGACGCTTGAGCCTGAACGACAGCGCTGGGTGGAAGCGATCACGGAAGAGCGGGGAGGGACGATCGTGCTTTGCGAATCGGCCCTGCATTCGGCACCGGAGGTCTGGGCTGATCGAGTTATTCTCGATGTGTTGCGATCGACCATCCCGGGGGCTCCACGGACAGCTGCTGTAGCACGAGAGGTGAGAAGTTTGTTAGACTCTCAGGTTGGGAGTCGTGTGGAGTTGGGGCAAGGAACGGTCTGGCGCGATCGCGGCGGTTTACGCATCGTAGCGAGCCGAGCTGAGCGCGTTTCGCCGATGTCGCTCTCGCCCGGATCTCCCGTGACGACGCCGTTCGGACGAATCACGATGTCGGTCGAGGAGCGCCTACCAGAAACAGACATTGACGATCTCATCGGTGAGTCGGCCAGGGAAGCCGTTATGGATGCTGACGCCCTTGGAGAAAACGTGGTCGTTCGGAGCTGGGAAGATGGGGACCGGATTCAGCCGCTGGGCATGAAGGGGAGTAAGGGTGTAGCAGATGTTATGACGGATGCTCGGGTTCCACCTCATGAGCGAGCGCGTACGCTCGTCGTCACCGTGCCTGAGCATATCGTCTGGGTGGTCGGGCATCGGATTCACCACGCGTTCCGCGTACGCGATCGGACGACACGATGCGCCCGCTTGCGCTTCGTCCCCGGCAACCGTCGTGAGTAACCCTGCGTATCAGCACCCGAATCGGTTTTCGACGTGAAAATCGAGCGCATGCCTCTCATTTTTCCATGCGCCGTAATACGTTTTTAAACATTCGAGCGTGATGGTACGGCTTTCGCTGCTTGCTGGTACGACCGTCCCTCATCGTCCTCGCTTTTGCCCTCAACCCACGAGTCGTCCATGTCCACTACGCGTGACCTTACCGAGGCGCCTGCCCAGACGCATGAACAGACCATCACCTGTCGCGGTGAGCGGTTCCGTCTTTATCTCGACAGCGATCGAATCCAGAAGCGTATCGCGGAGATCGGCCGCCAGATCAGTAACGAGTACGAAGGAAAAACGCCGATCCTCATTAGCGTGCTCAACGGCGCGTTCATGTTTACCGCTGATCTGATGCGGACCATCGACATCGACTGCGAGGTGGACTTCATCAAGCTGTCGTCCTACGGAGATGAGAAGGTGAGTTCCGGCCAGGTTCACGAACTCAAGAGTGTCGACGCAAATCTTGAGGGACGGGATGTCATCGTTATCGAGGACATCGTCGACACCGGTTTGTCGATGCAGTTCATGATGAACCGGCTGGCCGATTATAACCCGAAGTCAGTGCGTGTCGCTTCACTCCTTCACAAGCCGGCCTCCACAGAGCCTGATCTCACGCTTGATTACGTCGGCTTCGAAATCCCGGACCTTTTCGTGATCGGCTACGGCCTGGATTACGGCCAAATCGCGAGGAATCTGCCGGATATCTACATTCTTGACGAAAAATGACCGCAGTAAATATCATGATGACAGAATGCTTTTTGGTGACGCCTTGACGGAGTGTATTTTGGCTTTTAGTCGGTAGGGTTGAAGTGTGTTCTTTTATTTGACTTAAGAGCAAGGTATACTTGGGATGCGAGCATAAAGAAAGTGGCTATCTGTCATGGGTCAAATGCTCGTTTTCACCCCTTTTATCCCTGTCTTTACGTCTTAAGATGTATTCAACGTCATCATCGGCTCTATCGGGCCGGAGTCTTCCACTTTTCCTGCTTGTTTTTGCTGTACTCGTATCCGGTTGTGCACACGGGTATACTGGCATTCCTATTCAAACGGCTCAGTACGGCTCGCCCAGCGACAGCGGCCCATTGACGTTTGAGTATCGGCTGAATGTGCTCGAAGCATCTGGCAACGGTGGTTATGCCGATAAGTCTCGTAAGAAAAATGTTGCGCCCATTCCTCTTCGCGTCACGAACAATAGTAGCGATCCAGTTACGCTTCATCGCGACCTCCTGGACGTGACATCTGATGGCGCCCGTCCATACCTCGTCCCGCCCCAGAAAGCTGCTGACGACCTCGGTCAAGCGTATGGCTGGCACGTTCTATGGGGACTGCTGAATGTCTACTATACCAGTTCCAGTGGCAAAACAACATACATTCCGGTCGGACCAGTGATCAGCGTTTTCAACATCATTCGGGGTGCGACGGCGAACGCGAAACTCGAAAGTGACTTCGAAGAGGAGTCGCTGTACGGCGTCACTGTTCCGTCGGGCGCTACAGTATCCGGGCTCGTTTTTGTCGCGGACGGCGAGGGTCAGCCCTTGGAATTCATATATCGCGGCAGCGATGCTACGGCCCGTGCTCGTTAAACGGGTCGTGCCGTGTTGCACCGTTTACAGTTGTACCTGTGCGCCACCCGAGATCGCTAAACACTCATAGCGGTACGGGTGGCGCTCTCTATGGGACTCACCACGATCTCGTATTCTCAAATCCATTGTCATGTCGATCGAGCTCTCCGTGTCAGGCCACGAACAAGCGTATGTCTGTGGGTTCTGCTTCGACTCCGATCGCCAGACCGTAATTCTCATCGAGAAGAGCAAGCCGGACTGGCAGGCGGGTCGCTACAACGGGGTGGGGGGAAAGGTGGAGCCCGGTGAAACCGCTAGCGAGGCGATGAGACGCGAGTTCTACGAGGAAGCCGGTGTCGAGCTACCGGCAACCGGTGACGGCCCCGACGTCTGGATACCGTTTTGCATTCTCGGCTGGGGCGAAGGAGAGGGGCCGGGGGACGGAGCGGGCCAGGTTGTCTTCTTTCGTGCGATTTCCGACGTAGCGGTTCGCGACGTGCGCACCGTCGAGACGGAACCCATACGGCGGATAGCGCTAGGCGACGTGCTACGCCCCGGCACCGTCCGGTCGCAGTGTCTTCCGAATCTACGCTGGCTTATCCCGCTTGCTCTCGACCCGGACGATACTGTCGTGCGGGGACGGATCGGCGGTTCACTGCGTGCAGAGCCGGCTGATTGACGTCGTCACGCTTCCCCTTGCGGTTTTCCTCCTTCCCCTGACCCAACTACGGTATGAATCGATCTCCGCGCATCTTTATCGCCTACACCGGTGGAACCATTGGGATGCGCAGAACGGCGAGTGGGGGATACGCACCGGCTTCGGAATACCTGCAGCGCCGCATGCAGCAGCTTCCGCTGTTTCAGGAAGACGCCGTCCCGGACTACGACGTCTATGAGTTCGACCCGCTGCTCGACAGCTCGAACATGACGCCTTCGCACTGGCTGGAGATTGCCGAGGTGATCCAGGCGAACTGGGATGACTACGACGGCTTCCTGGTGGTGCACGGCACCGACACGATGTCGTTCACCGCGAGCGCTCTGTCGTTCATGCTGGATCCTCTCGACAAACCGGTCGTCTTGACCGGCTCGCAAATCCCGCTCTCGGAAACGCGAAACGACGCGCAGGGCAACCTGCTCACGTCGCTTCTTTTGCTCGGCGCCTACAGCGACCGGTTGCCGGGCGTGTATCTCTTCTTCGACGATCACCTGTATCGCGGAAACCGCACCACGAAGGTGAACGCGGATGCATTCGCGGCTTTCGACAGTCCAAACTTCCCACCGGTTGGACGCGTCGGCATCAATGTCGAAATCGACTGGGGGCTCGTGCCGGATGCTGGAGGACCGGCCCCCGTGCCTTCCGTGGTTGAGCTCGGAACGGCGTCGGTGACCGCGTTCCGCATCTTTCCAGGTCTCGATCCCGACTCTCTTCGCAACCTCCTGTCCCCGCCAGTGCAGGGCGTCGTCCTTGAGTGCTTCGGATCGGGGAACGCGCCTGATCAGAATGAGGCGTTCCTAAAGACGCTCCGAGACGCGACCGAACGCGGCGTGGTGATCGTGGCCGTCACGCAGCCGCTACGGGGCACGGCAGACCTCAACCTGTACGCAACGGGGCGGGCGCTGCAGGACGCGGGCGTCGTGAGCGGCTTCGACATTACAACCGAAGCAGCCCTCGCGAAGCTCTACTACCTCTTCGAGCAGGGCCTTCCGGAAGACGAGGTCCGCGATCTCATGCAGGAGAATCTTCGCGGGGAGCTCACCCCACCGGAAGAAACGCCCGCGGCTCTCGGAAAGACGCGACGTCGTCTCGCCGGGTACAGGTAGCGGTGCTTCAGCCGTTGCCGAGCAGCGATTCCGCGCACAGGACCCGGCTGGCTCATGCACGCCACCGTTGCTCGCCGGGCTGGTTAGCCTTTCGGTTCGAAGTGGCAGGTGAAGTGGCGGAGTTGCGGCGGTTCTTCTGTGATGGTGTAGCCGCTAAGTTCGTCTCGCCGGTCGTAGACGTCTTCAAATACCTCGATCACGTAGTCGACGTGGCTCTGCGTGTAGACGCGCCGTGGGATAGCAAGCCGAACAAGCTCCATCGCGGCCGGCTCTTCACTGCCGTCTGCCTGCCGGCCGAACATGACCGATCCGATTTCACATCCCCGGATGCCGCCGGTAAGGTAGAGAGCCACGGCGAGCGCCTGTCCAGGATACTCCAGGGGAGGGATATGAGGCAGCAGTGACTTCGCGTCGATATAAACGGCGTGACCGCCAACGGGTCGAACAATCGGCACGCCCATCTCCGTCAGCGCGCGACCGAGGTACCGCGTGGAGGCCATTCTGTATTCGAGATAATCCTCCTCGACGATCTCTTTCAGCCCAATGGCGATGGCTTCCAGATCGCGTCCGGCGAGGCCCCCGTACGTCGGAAACCCTTCGGTCAAAATGAGCTGGTTGCGTGCGTGCATGGCCCATGTGTCGTCGTTGAGAGCCAACCACCCGCCAATGTTGACCAGGGCATCTTTCTTGGCACTCATGGTCATGCCGTCGGCATGCGAGAACATCTCGCGGACGATGTCCGGGATGCTTTTGTCGCCGTATCCGTCTTCACGCTGCTTGATGAAGTAGGCGTTCTCCGCAAAGCGGCAGGCGTCGAGAAAAAGCGGCGTGTCGTGTTCCGCACAGACGGCTTTGGCCTCACGAATATTCGCCATGGAGACCGGCTGCCCCCCGCCGGAGTTGTTCGTGATGGTCAGCATAACCAGCGGGACGTCGTCTCCACGTTCCGAAAGAAGTGCGTTGAGGCGCTTGGTGTCGATGTTTCCCTTGAAGGGATGCTCCAGTTCCGGGTCGCGTCCCTCCGAAATGACGAGATCGAGCGCTTCCGCGCCCGTGGACTCCACGTTAGCGCGTGTGGTGTCGAAGTGCGTGTTCGAAGGGATGACATGGCCCTCCGACGCCACGACCTCCATGAGAATCCGCTCGGCTGCCCGACCCTGGTGCGTCGGGATGACGTGCTTGAAGGGCATCAACTCTTTCACCGCGGCCTCGAATCGGTGAAAGGACGGGGAGCCCGCATAGCTTTCGTCCCCTTGCATGATTCCTGCCCACTGTGCCGCGCTCATCGCAGAGGTGCCGGAATCCGTCAGCAGGTCGATGATGACATCCTCTGACTTCAGCGAGAACAGGTTGTAATGAGCGGCTTCGATTAGTTCCTGTCGCTGAGCCCGGGTGGTCATCCGGATAGGCTCGACGGCTTTGATCCGAAACGGCTCAATGATGGTCTTCATGGGGCAGGCGGTTGAGTTCGCAAGAACGCTCGGTCCGCCAACGTACAAAGGGCAGGGCACGGGGGAAAGGCCCAACAGAAAATGCGCGATAGACCCAGCCAAATGCTATCACCGCAGAATCTGGACGGCCATGTCGAGTCCTTGGTCGTTCCGATGCATCGGTCGGCTTGCCGTTAGACGAGTGTGCGTTCGTCCGTGTGTGTCTTTGAGTAAACGAACACCGTCCCCCAGCCTGTAGACAGGTCGGAGGACGGTGGCTCGTGAGGACTCACCTGCCTCACGAGATGCGCACGAGACCGGAGGACCGGTCCGTCCGGGATCACCCACAATCCCGGCGTAGCGCGAGTCAGTGTAAAAGAGAGCCGCCAGGGAAAGAGGTGGACGGCTGCACGCGGCTACGGCGCCATTCGTTGTTGGCGCGTGGGCGGCTAGTTCGGCGAATTTCGACTGACGTCGACCTGTTCGAGCGCCGACACATTCAGTCCGCGCCCGAGGGCGGCGATCTGATCGGGCGAGAGCGAGCCAACGATGTTCACGTAGACACTCTCTTTTCCGGGCTTCGTCGACAGGAGGGTCAAGCCGGCAATGCGGTCGCCGGATTTCTGAATGTAGATGCTAACTTGCTCGCCCTCTTCGCGAACGTAGATGACACGAGACCAACCGCTATCTTCGAGAGACTGCGCGAGCTGGTTCGTGCGCGAACGAATGTCCTTGACTCGATCTTCAGGAAGCGGGTAGCCCCGAACCTGGATCGCCACGACATCACCCATCATACTGGCAAAGTCAGGGTCGGACGACTCGGCTGCCTGCGCAACGAGATTGACGAGTGGTCCGCGAATGTCGACTTCCGTGGAGGCTTCCGCGTCAAACCAGCTGTCGATTCCAGAGAAGTCAACGTAGCCCGCCTGTGCGGCGAGGTCGTCGTCCGACGTGGGTTGAGACTGAGCGGGGTCGAGCATGAAGCCGAGACCCGCAATAATTGCGAGAATCGGGATCCAGGAAAAAGCTGAGAGGCGTCGCATATCGGTAAGCGTATGCAGGGAAAAGTCCGTGGGGGCGTGGCTCGGCTCAGCGATCTGTCGCTGACGACCGAACGCCTTCGTGGGGATCGGGGGAGGAATCCGGCTCGTTGGCGATCTTCATCTCTGTGCCATCCGCGGAAGATGCGGAACCCGAGTCGCTGGATGCTGAGGCCCCCGACTGTGATGCGGGAGAAGCGGCCTGTTGCATCTCATCGTGGACGACCGATGATGCCCGTTTGCCCGCGTTGGAAATATAATCAAATGCGCGGTACGCACGCTGGGTGGCGCGTTGCACATCCGCCTCGGAATACGGCGCCTGGATTGGGGCGGCAGTATTGAAGGTGGATGACACATTCGTAGCGGTGGGGCCCTGGTTAGCGGGGTCCTCCAGCGGGTTGACGATGAAGAACACCGCGATCCCGACAAGGGCAACCCCGACGGCATAGTCCACGACCGGTCGGCGGTGGGCCGTCATCAGAGCACGCCACGCCTGCATGGCTTGACGTAGCAGGTCCTTCCACCACGGAAGGGCAACGTGCGAGGCGTGCGCCCGCGAGGTGCGCTCGAAGATGGCGTGGGTAACATCCGATGGGCACGGCTTTTCAGGAAGCTCGTGCAGCCTCTCCCGGATGCGCTCAGCCTGGCGAACCTGCGTCTGCCAGTACGTGTCATCTTCTAGGATGGACGTAAAGGTAGCGTATTCATCTCCGGTAAGGTCACCGTCGACGAAGGCCTCTACCCGCTCGTCCATCCAGTCATCCCGTGAGGGAACGTCAGGCTGTCTCATGATCAAGTACCTCTGCGAGTTGTTTGCGAAGTTTCTTCCGTCCACGGTGGATGTAGACCTTCACCGTATTAATCGGCATGTCCAGTGCCTCCGCGATCTCCTTATACTTCAGATTCTGGATCTCGCGCAGAATTACTACACTGCGATACGGTTCATCTACTTCATCGAGTGCCCGGTCCAGGTGCTCCTGGAAATCGGAGGACTCTGCTTCAGCATGTGGGGACGGAGTAATCGACTCAGCCCGGTCGAGGCTCTCGCTGTCGACCGTGACCGACTTGCGGCGCGTTTTGCGCTTTCGGATCACGTCGATGCAGGCATTCTTGGTGACTCGTAAAAGCCATCCGATCGCCCGATCCTGGTCGATGTCGTCGTAGTGTTCCCAGTACTTGATGAACACGTCCTGGGTGACATCTTTGGCTGCTGTCTCGTTCTTAAGGAAATAGCAGGCAAAGCCGTAGACGCGATCCTGGTACTGGTGCACCTGTTGTTCGAAGGAGTCCACAGGTCTCTAAGGAATGAATGAGGCGCCGCCGAAGGCTGGGTGAGGGGACGCGCGCTTGGATATCCGGTCAAACCGGGTATCGAATACGGTCCGCCTTCGCGATCTCACCCACTTCACGATGAGTGATCCGAAAGTGTTACAGCCTGAGCGGGCGTGGTGTAAAAGAAAGATGAATCGCGCGTTATGACCTTCAGTTCGGTGCTCTGAGTGAATATGCGGGGGCGTTCGCACCAGTGCTGCCATCCGCATCGTCGAGCCGTCACGACATTGATCTGATTAAATCGGGCGAATGACGCAGTGCCGGAGGCAGCCGCGATAGCGAAAAGTGAATCATTGATACCCGGTTTGGCGGATGGATCGTGAAAACGTAAGCGCAGTCGTTCATGCCTGTGATAGGCACGACGGTGATCCGTTCATAATGATGCAGTAGACACGGTGCGAGACATGACGCAAGCCTGGTATTGCGAGCATAGTGAGGGCCGACCGTCAAGAGGTCCGTACGTTTGGATGGCCCAAGGCTGCCCGCTCAAAAGGGGCTGACCAATTCACTCTACGGTTTCGCATCTGCATTCATCGCGCGCCCCGCTGGAAGGACAACGGCCCGTAGGAGCGACCCGACGTGTCCTAATAATAGGGAAGCAGCCGTTCGAGTGCTATTAAGACCGTGATGACCACGAAATCATCGGTAGGATGATATGGAGCGTAGTGTCCGCCGCAAGCGATCCCTCGCTCGATTCCTTAAGGTCACGTGCTGACTTCTCGGTGTCAGCACGGTGCGGATGAGTTTTCGTGACTGGATATGACCGCTTGCGGCGAGACTATGTGAGAGTAGCGGCATGTGGTTTCATCGTTATGTGGCATACAAATTTATCATTACGAATGAGAAAATAGTTCAACTTGTGTTTGTGATTGCGATGGAATAGGCCTTACATAAGCTTAAGTAAAGTTGGGTGTAGAGCCCGATCTTCAATGTCGGTCATCAAATTAAGCAGCCTCGGCCCCGTTCATGGAGCAGTCTAAAGACCGTTCGGTACCAGAGGATCAGCGCATGCATCGGCCGTCATCTATTGCGCGCGGAAAGGTCGGTGGAACGGGGCAAATCATCAATTTTGTGCAATGGGCCGAGCGCGTTCTCTCTTCCACGGCTCATGTTGCCGTTCTCGACCTCATCATTGGCACAGCTTCGTTCGGGGCGGCACTGTATCTGCATGGTCTGGTCGCTCTTCCGTCTGGAGTATGGGCCATTCCCTTGGTGGCCTGGGCGCCGGTCGTGGCATCAGGGAAAACGGGAATATTTCGACTGATGGGTCTGCATCATACCCTCTGGCGATACGCTGGCACACCAGACATCACGCGTCTCTTGGGGGCTGTTGTGCTTGGTGCCGCTGCCGCTGGAGGTTGGCTGTCAATGGTCGTCGTGGCTGGTTATCCCACGGTCTCGGTCGACGCGATCTTGCTCGTCGTTCTCACGGACGCCATTATTATCGCCGGGGCGATGGTGGTAACGCGCGTATGCGTTCGTGCAGGCTACCGGGTCGTATCAACGCATACGGACACGTCAGAGGCTGTCTCGGTGCTTATCGTCGGCCTGGGCGCGGAGAGTGAGTTTGCACTGCGCGCGCTGCGTCAGAAGGCGAAGTCCGGGCGTGTCGTCCGAGGCTTTATCGGTGAAGCGGAGGATCATGGCTATCTAATGCAGGGCTTGCCCGTGATTGGAGGCGAAGAAAACGTTCGGGAGGCCGTTGTCGATCTATCTATCGACGAAATCATCGTCCCGTCTACGGCTTCCCGCGATCGATCGGAATCGGTACAGCAGGTGGTTTCTAAGCCGGAAGCTATGGACGTATCGGTCGTCCGGTTTGCCGTCGATGTGTCCTCGGCTTCCGGTGTGACGGACAATCAGGAGGCCCAGACGATAACGCGGGAAGCGACCGCGAAGCCACCGGTCTGACGTCTGACGGTGCGTTCCTCCCCGTCCTCGCGTACCTCACGTAGCGCTCGGTCTTTATGAAACCCTACGGTATGCCCCCGAACAACACCTCTGGTGCCGAACGATCGGATTCACTATACCCGATGCAGTCTTCCACCAAACCTCGTCAGGCTTCCGACCAGATCTTCCGCTTCGTGCGCCTCGCCTGGCGCGGGAAGTGGGTCATTCTGGGACTCACCATGCTGGTCGCTGTGTCTACCTACGCCTACTATGGCCGTCTTGACAAGGTATACCGTTCCAGTGCCGTCTTTCTGCTTCGGCAGGAGAACGCAAAAACGTTATCGGAAGAGATCAATCTGATGGCCGAAGATGGGCAAGACGTGGAGCGCGAGATTTACTATCTGAACGAGTCGGACGTCTTCCTGCGTCATGTGGCGGAACGGATCCGCGATCAGGCAGACGACCCTGACTCGAGTCTCGTGCTATCGGGATGGTCGACATCGGGCGGGACGTCACTGGCGGAGCTTGCGAGCCGACTACGTAGCCGAATTCGCGTTACTCAGGGAAGCCGCGACGTGGAGTCGATCCGGGTGGTGGCCACGGGCGGGAGTCCAGACGAGGCGGTGGTGTTGGCGAATACCCTCGTAGAAACGTATTTCGATCATCTTCAGCGAACACAGAGTGCCCGTGCTCGGGCGACCCGGCAATTCCTGGAGCAGCAGCGGGGCGAACTTGAACGCGAGCTTCAACTCGTAGAAGACTCGCTGAGTGAACACATCCGCGAGAGAGGCCCTGAGAAGTTGGCGACGGAGACGGAGGAAAGTTCGGCGTTTATGGGCAACATGAGTCGGATTTCCGAGGAGATCTCAAGCCTTGAAGAACAGCGTGGGGAGCTTGAGCTCAAGATTAACATGGAGCAAGCGCTTCTCGACTCTGCACGGTCTCGGTACAAACGCCTACGACCCGATGTGGCGGACCGAGCGGCGTCGACAACCTCTTCGGAGTTGGAGCAAACGCAGGAGGCGATCCTCAATCTTCGTAACCGGCTAGAGATGGTTGAGGAGAACAATGATGCGCAGAGTGCGACCGTACAAAAGCATCTTCGCGAAGGCCGGACGCGGCTCGCGAATCTTGAGGCCAAGGCCAAACGCCTGGCTGACCGGTACGTACGGGAATCCCTCGAGACGGATGTCGTTGAGTCATCGGGAGAGGGCGGCGAGCTGACGGGTATGGTGGATCTGCAGCGCCAGATCATGACCCGTGAAACGCGTCTTTCTCAACTCCGTGCCCGCACGTCGAAGTTGGAGGGGAAGATCGCTGAGCGAAAGCGTACGCTGAGCAGTCTCGGGCCGGATCGAACGCTTACCCGTCTCGAGCGCCGCAAGGAGACGCTGCAAGAGCTCTTCCTCACGCTGTCAAAAAGCCTCCAGAAAGCGCAGGTTGCGGAGAATTCGAGTCCCGAGCAGGCTCAGGTCATTCGGTGGGCATCGCCCGTTCTCCAGCCGATCCGTCCTGACGTATCACGAAACGTCGGCCTTGCGCTCTGTCTTGGCCTGATTCTCTCGTTCGGCCTCGTTCTCGTTTACGACAAGATTGATGACGTGATCGAGCGTCCTGAGGATGTCGAGCGGTCGGATGAGAAACTCTTTGGCACCGTTCCAGAATGGGATTCTGATTTCATCATTCAGGGTGTGGCCGAAGTTGAGGATGCGCCGTCATTGAATGGGGCTCGTTCGAACGGTCGACACAAGAAGAGACCGGGGATTGTATCGCCCTATTGCGTGGCCTCGGAAGCGTACCGTCACGTCGCGACCAACATCCGCCTGGGGCTTCCGTCATCGGTGCAGACGATCGTCGTCACGAGCCCAGGGCCCGGCGACGGGAAGACGACGATGACAGCGAATCTCGGTCCGGCGTTCAGCGAAGCCGGTTGCCGAACGCTGTTGATTGATCTCGACCTACGAAAGCCCTCTCTACATCGGGCCTTCGGCGAAAACGTCAAGCCCGGGGTGACGGATTTTCTGGGACGTGGACGAGAATTGGAGATCACGGATGTGACCGGTCTACGGGACCCCGGGACGTGGAATGAGATGTCGGAGGAGGGCCCGTCCGTAGATGATTTCTCCGCAGGGGATGGGGCCTCTACCGGCGATGCCTACCCCGGTCGACTTGGTCTCGTAACTGCGGGCAATACGGTTCCACAGCCGGGTCTCCTCCTTCACGAACAGCGTATCCGCAAGCTTGTCGATCGGGTCGAGAACGATTGGGATTTGGTCATCATTGACACGCCACCCGCGCGTCTCTTTGATGACGCCCACCGCATTTCCAATTCGGCTGATGTCGTCCTACTGGTTGCTTCGGCAGACCAAACGTCAGCGCGGGCATTTTCCGATGTGAAGGATCGGTTCCACACGCTTGGTTCCGACGTGGTTGTCGGCGTACTGAACCGGTATTCTGCATCTGCGAGCCCCTTCTATGGGTATGGGCAAACGTATGCCTACGGCGGACAGTCGGCTGCGTACAGCGCGTACGGACGCGGCCCGGAGACTCCGCCCGTGACAGCACGACTGCGGCGCCGCCTTCGCACCCTCATCAAAGGTTGACGATCGTCGTCCGTGTGATGACGCCAGCGATGCAATGGCAGCACGAGGATTCGATCGGAATAGTCGGTTATGCCTAAATGGGATCGGTGACTGCGTCTAGCGGCAGATCGACCGGCTTCGGATAGCAAACGTACGGTTTGACGACGGAGCCGGATAGGCTCGACAGCGCCGGGCTGTCGGTTCGTTCTGTAAGTTCGTGGGTTCGGCCCTCACGGTCGATAATCGTGATCATCTCGCGCGAACTTTCGTAGGCCGTGTGTCCAGAGCGGTCGATGGTGATGTATAGTCGCGCATCACGTTCTGCCGAGTTCGCGTCTGAGATGTCGTTCGCGATGAGCCAGTCGGCAACGCGCTCCCTCCAGGATTCGATTTGTGGAGCGTTCGGGTGAGATGGCAGAAACGTCACGCGGAAGAAGTCACGGTTGATGAAACGACGCGACAGATCTGCCAGCACGGGGTCGTCGGCACGCATCCACTGCTTGAGGCTGAACAGGATATCGGTGTCGTCGATATCGCAGTAGCGCTGTCTGACGGCCGGGTCGCGGAGGTCGTCCGCGTGCACGTCTCGGCGGAGGAAGTAGAGAAGGGCATCTGAGCCACGCTCCAGTGTGTCCAGGTGCTGGTTGCGCTCTGCATGCCAGCGAACACGCTTGAGAATGGCCCGGAGGAGCTGGTCGCCCGCGAGAACCGTTTTATGCAGGTAAACTTGCCAGTACATGAGCCGGCGCGAGAGAAGAAAATTCTCGACCGCGTAAATACCTTTTCCCTCGATCGCGATATGGGAGTCGGATCCTCCGTCCAATGGATGCACGCGCATCGTTTTGATGATCCGTTGGACGCCCACCTCGCCCTCGGCCACGCCTGTGTAAAACGAGTCCCGACGCAAGTAGTCGAGCCGATCCATGTCAAGTTGGCTCGCCACGAGCTCATGGAAAAAGGGTCGCTCATATGTGTCGTCAAACATCTCGATGGCGAGATCGAGCGCACCGTCGAATCGCTCGTTCAGGTCTCCTAGAAGGAGGCGGCTCATATCCTCGTGCTCAAAATCCCTGACGAGCTCGTGCTCCAACGTGTGGGAAAAGGCGCCATGTCCGATGTCGTGAAGAAGGGCGGCAGCGAGGGCGGCCGTATATTCATGCGAGGAAATCTCCGTCCCTTTCTCGTTTAAGTTCTTCAGCGCGTCCTGCATCAGCGCCATTGCGCCCAGCGCATGGACGAAGCGTGTATGCTCTGCTCCGGGGAAGACGAGGTGGGCCACGCCCATCTGCCGGATGCGCCGAAGTCGCTGTACCTCCGGCGTCTGAACGAGATCGAGGATCAAGTTTTTTGGGACGGAAATGAACCCGTGAACCGGGTCGGAGAAAAGCTTAAAGCGGGTCTCGGACAAAAGTCTGAGTAGAGAAGTTGAGGAGTGGGAAGGGGGAGAAGGCGCCGGTCCGCGTTCGCTTCTGCACCTGAAACCGATGTGCGACCGACCGGAGCACAGTCGCTAGTAGCCGGCGTTGTAGAGTTTATCTGCGATTGTCGCGTAGAATCCGTTTGAGTCGAACGTTGCCCCACCGAGTTTCGACTGAAATCCGACCTGCCGTGCGTGATCCGCTTCAACCGTTCCGCAAAAGGTGCCCCAGCGTGCGCTGTCGACGGAAACAAAGCCGTCATTCGGTCCCTCGCGGTCGTATAGATAGGCGTTCAAAAATCGGAGCACCGGATCCATGGTGATCTCCGTTCCCTTTCCTGCGTGACCGGCGAACGACCAGTACTCCACGTCGGGGTGGTCGGGAGTTTCCGGATTGAATGACGAGTTTAGATAGGAAGGAGTCAACTGGGTGATAGCCTGTAGGGCGTTTGCTGTAGCGTCCTCAAGCGCATGCTTGCCCAGCCAGTCAGCCATCTCCATCATCCAATTGCGTACGACACTCGGCTGCTCGAGGACCAGGTTCGCTATCGACGACCCGCGATGCGGGGTGGATACGGTGATGAGTACGTCGACGACCTCGTGGAGTCCTTCGTTGTGGATCAGGTGCCGCGCGTCCAGTCCCCCCATCGAGTGGGCGATGATGATAATACGGTCGGACCGGGTCTCATCTAGAATTGGGGCGATTCGCCGAAGCCACATCGACGATCGTGCATCGACGGTGTTGTATGCGGCGACGTTCGGAGCATATGCGCGGATGCCACGCGTGCGTAGGTACATGGCCTCCTCATGTAGGTGGCCGCCGCGGCGGAAGGTTGCGCCCATGCCGAACCCGTGCATGAGCACGACAGGTGTACTGAGCGGAATGATCGATGGTTGAGGAAAGGCTTCGAGCCCGGCGATGCGTTGGAGCGCAGTCGCGGTGAGTTGCTTTGGCATGAACGGTACTTCGGCAGTTTCAGATGAGGAGGACAGGAATGCTCGAACCGGTTACTGTCGCTCGTCGTACTTCTACAGCCCATGGTAGGGTTCGACGCGCGGAGCCCCGAGCTACGTCAAGTGCGATGAAGCCCAATCTGGTGTCGATTTGACCGTTTGCGCCGATGCATCGTGAAGCAACGATACGAGCCGTCCGGTTCATCGTAAGACACGTGGCCTTGCGCTCCGTCGCCTCCGGTTCAGCAAGCTGTCACAACGTTAAAAACGTCTACGACCCGAGTCGTTATGGGCGACCGCGTTTCACAATTCAATTCTCGATCCCGGATGCTGTGCGTGGTCCCGGCGCTGGTCGTATCGCTTGGCCTTCTGATCTCGGGGTTTCTCACTCTGACCGTGCCCTCAATCGGTGACCGTGACCAGGTGGCTCGAGATACGACGGACAGCACGGAAGCGAATCAGAACTCCGGTGGTCGGCCGTGGCATGACGCAGCGTGGAATCAGATCGTAGCCGTCAACGGGGTTCAAATCTCCTACATTTATTATGCCGAAGCCAACGAATTGGATGATGGCATCGTCGTTCGGCTTCAGAATACGAGCGGTATATCCGTGAGAGTGGCGTTCACAATCATCTTTCGTTCACCCGACGGTGAAGTGTCGGATCGGTTTGCAACCACGCTTGCGCCGTACGAAATGAAGACCGGTGATAACGACGATCTGTACTGGATTCCGTTTACAGGGGGACAGAGCATCGGGGAGGTTGGGCTCCGAGGCGTGGATGTCGAGCGCATCGCGCCTCCACCTGGTTGAAATCCGTCGTAGGGGGAATATCGAGATATAGACGAGGAGGAGGCGAGACGACCTGGCATACGGAGGAGGTGTAAACTTCGTGATCCCACAAAACCGATTGGAGGCTTTGTCGTATTGACATGATGCATCACGGAAATCCACTCCGTGATCATGCCGATGTGCCATGATCAACCGACTTTTCCCTCGTGACTACTTCTTCTTCCACAACCGATGCTCCGCAGGTTGATGCGCCGTCAGGCGATGGTCAACCCGCTTCCGATTCTGCACCTGGGGTGACCGCGGATGGCATTCCGATCGGCGACAAGGAGCTGCGCCGGGAGATCAATCGTCGGCGTACGTTTGCGATCATTTCGCACCCGGATGCCGGTAAGACGACCCTGACGGAAAAGCTTCTCTACATGGGAGGAGCGATCCGTGAGGCGGGCGAAATCAAGGCGCGCAAGGCAGACCGGCACGC
Source organism: Longibacter salinarum (assembly GCF_002554795.1). NCBI lineage: Bacteria > Pseudomonadati > Rhodothermota > Rhodothermia > Rhodothermales > Salisaetaceae > Longibacter > Longibacter salinarum. The sequence goes on from NZ_PDEQ01000006.1 coordinate 369,864, forward strand.
CAGAAGTGACTGGATGTCGATGGAGCAGGAGAGGGGCATTTCTGTGACCTCGTCCGTCATGCAGTTCCGGTACAAGGAGTTGGAGATGAACCTCCTCGACACGCCGGGGCACCGTGATTTCTCGGAGGACACCTATCGGGTGCTCACCGCCGCTGACAGCGTCATCATGGTGCTTGATAACGCAAAGGGGGTTGAGCAGCAGACGCGCAAGCTCATGGAAGTCTGTCGCATGCGCGATATGCCGGTGATCACGTTCATCAACAAGATGGACCGTCACGGCTTACCGCCACTCGACCTGCTGCAAAACATCGAAGAGTCGCTCGATCTGGAAACCGTCCCGCTTTCCTGGCCGATCGGTCAGGGGGATCGGTTCCGGGGGACGTATAACCTCCACCGCGATGAGTTGCACCTGTTTTCGCACGCGGACATGGAGGGCAATCACGAGCGTCTCCCGATCGAGTCAATCGATGATAGCCGCCTCGACGACGTGCTCGGGGACCAGGCTGAAGACCTCCGCTTCGATGTCGAGCTAATGCGCGAGGCCGGAAATGACCTCGACAAGCAAGCGTACCTTGATGGCCGCCAGACGCCGGTCTTCTTCGGAAGCGCCCTATCGAACTTCGGGGTGGGCGACATGCTGGATTCCTTCGTGGAGCTTGCTCCGACGCCGCGCCCGCGACCAACGACCACGCGAACCGTTCAGCCGGAGGAGGCAAATTTCTCCGGCGTCGTGTTCAAGATTCAAGCGAACATGGACCCGAAGCACCGTGACCGGATGGCGTTTGTGCGCGTCTGCTCTGGACGCTTCAAGCGGGGGATGAAGGTCGTGCACCAGCGTACCGGAGACGAAACGCGTCTTCAAAACGCGACCACGTTCATGGCGCAGGACCGCGCGGGCGTCGATACCGCGTACCCGGGCGACATCATCGGCATCATGAACCACGGCACGATCAAGATTGGCGATACCTTTACCGATGGGGAAGAGCTCCACTTCACCGGAGTGCCGAGTTTTGCGCCGGAGCACTTCCGAAAGGTGCACCTAGACGACCCCTTCCGGGCAAAGCATCTCAACAAAGGATTGACTCAGCTCAGCGAAGAAGGCGCCATCCAGGTCTTCCGGCCCCTTCGCGGCAACGCGTACATTCTCGGTGCGGTCGGCGCACTGCAGTTCGATGTGACTGTCGCCCGCCTCGATGATGAATACAACGTCGATGCCCACCTCTCTGGCGTGCGGTACACGTGTTGCCGATGGGTGAGTGGCCCGGCGGACGTGCTGGACGACTTCGAGGCGAAGAACATCGACAATCTGTTCCGCGACGCCGAAGGCAACCTTGCCTATCTCGGCCTCAGTCAATTCCGCCTGGACCGGACGATCGACGACTGGCCGGAGCTGAGCTTCGAGAAGACGAAAGAGCATACTGGAGAGGAAAACGACATCTGATTCCGGCGCGGGTCTACATTACACAAGAGGCCCGTTTTTCGACATATTTGATGATTTTAGACCACGGTGGCACCGTCTTATGGCGGTCCCCGTGGTTTTCTGTTTTGGGCTTCTGATGGTTAAAAGATCCTATCGGAGTATGTGCATATCGAACAACGGACGCTCGTTGACACGCCCAGGATGCGAGGTATCTCAAAGAGTGATTCTTCTGGGGGAGGGGCTGTAAAACGAAGAGATCTCCCAGTAAGGTACGTTATGGCCACGTCGGGCAACTTTTGTTTTCCTTTTGGAAATATTGCTAAAGAGTAGTTTAGGGCGATGTAAGCGATGAAAGCCATCAATTTGATTGATCCCATGAGGATACTCTCATGTACAGTAGATTCATTTATCACATTGTTGACGTTTGGAAACGTCTGGCGTATATAATATATGCGCTTATGGATTACGCACTAATAAGTATTGAGTCAAAGCAGTCGTAAGCATTGAAGCTGACGCATGAGTATCGGCTCAAAGATTCGGTTTCTCGTGGCAATGGTGTGACCGTGAGCGTGGTATCGGAGTGGGGCGAGTCCGTTTTCGTTCTACTTCGCCTGCCAATTCACTGCAAGCAAGATCATTGTTAGCAACTCCCTTGCAGGTCCAAGAGCTTTCTGCCACTGCTTCGCGATCAAATGGTGTCTATTCTAGCACGTGTTAACCTCTTTTTGTCGGCCGACAGTCGTCGGCGTCAGAGGAGGAGTCGACTTCGGCCCGGGCGACGGTCTCGACGTTGTATCCGCATAGTTGCGATGACGGCAATTCTTCTGTCGCTTCTAATCGTCGGACCGGGTGCGAGAGCGCAGTCGCCAACAGGAGGGCTCAACTCTTCAGGGTCATCGTGGGATGCGACTCCGCGGTACGGTTCGTCTACTGAGAGGACCGGTCGAGATCCCGTCAGCCTTCCGTCATGGGCCCGGTCATCTCCACGATCACCGTCGGGGCCGGCCACTGCTAGAGACAGAGGAGACAACCGTCCGGCAGATGGGCCGGGACTTCCAGATGGTCCTGAGTCGGTTCCGATTTCGGGTACGGGCCTCGCGGTTCTCGCTGTGGCCGGGGCTTCCCTGGCGTTCCGGCGCCTCCGGAATCATCCGAGTGCGACATCCGAGGACGGTCCCGCGTCTAGGTCTCTAGATTGAGGCGTTCTCGGATTCTATCGCTGCGGCGCACGTCCGCCCAGACTGTAACGCATCCGGTCGCAGCCGGCCGGGCATCAAATCCTGCGACTAGAAATCATTAGTGATCGCTATGAGCCAACGATACATACTCTTTCTTTTATCTTTCGGCCTCGTCCTGTTCTCGTTCGGCGTAGGGAACGTCGTGGCCCAGGACGGGCCTGGAGGCGTCGGGAATGACGATGGATCGGCCGGGCAGCCCATCAACAGTCTGTGGCTGGAGGCCGATCGGGACGCGTTCACAAACGGCGGGTGCTCGACGGTCGCTTCGGCAGGCGACGAGGTGCGGTGCTGGGCGAGCCAGAGCGACTACACCGAGGGCGGAGGCCAGACCACGGCGGATGTCCCAGGTGGTCTTGGTGCACCTACGCTGGACGCGACCGTGTCGGGATTCAACAACCGTCCCGGCCTTCGATTCGATCGAAGCGATGATGATGCTTTACGTCTGGAAAATCTAGCTCCATTCTCAAGTGGACAATTTGATAGTCAGCAGTTCTATCTCGTTTTTCGGACCGGGAATGACGTGATGAGTCGGCAGGTCCTGTACGATCAGGGTTCCACCAGTAGTGGTTTAAATTTATACATCGAAGGAGGAGAGTTGATCGCGGGCGCTTGGGGAGATTCGGGATCTCGGGCGCTACAAGCGACATACGGCGTGACGACCAATTCAGTCTACGTGGTCTCTGTTGAATTCTCGCGTATTGTCCGTTTCTCAGGTCTCTTTACAGAACTTCAGCTTTATGTCAACCGGACTGCGAGTGCCAGGGACCAAGATGAGGTGAGAGACCTAGGGAGTATTGCCGCGGGAAACAACGAGGTTGGCCTCGGTAATGTCGCAGGCGGGACTCAATTTGCTGGATCGAACTACACCGGGCCCGGAGGAAATGGATTTGAGGGATGGATCGGCGATTTTGCTCATTTCCAAAATGATCTCTCGCTCTTTCGTCAAAATGCTCTCTCGCTCATTCGTCACCGAATCGTGATGACGTCGTTAGCGGCTAAGTACGGGCTGTCTCTCGACGACGTTCAACTCTACGACTTCTCAGACTACAGCACTCGTGTCGCTGGCGTCGGTCGAGAGCCAGGCAGGTTCTTTGGCATTCCAGTAACGCACGAATTGGCCGGCAGCGAAGGTTTAACCCTCGACGCGACGACAAATGCGACGGGAGCTCTCTTCGTCGGCCATAATGGTGGTGCGCCCTCCATCATCTCAGAGACGGATGTCCCCAGTGTGGAAGGTCGGCTGGAGCGTGTTTGGCGCCTCCAGGATGCTTCGGCTCGACCGCAGACAGATCTCGTCTTCGATGTCTCGGGTATCGCTCTCGACAGCGATCAGGTGTTCCGTCTCTTACAGGAAACGGATGCGGGGGACGGGACCTTCCAGAGCGGCACGTCGAGGCTGGTCGGAGGGGCTTACGACCCGGTCGAGGAAACCTATACGATCGATGCAGCACAAGTTAATGGTAGCATTCCGGATGACTCGTACTTCACACTCGCGGTCGCTGAAGTTGCGCTAACGTACGATGACCCAAGCCAGACGGCGACCACGGGTGAAACCCTGACGCTCTCGGTGGATCGTCCGGAATCCGATAACATCCCCGGTGCCAATTACAGCTACAGTGTGGGTCGGGTCTCTGCCTTTGGAACGATTCAGAGCGACCTGTCCGGAACCGGTCTCAGCCTTTCGGCGAACGGCACGCTATCCGGTGTCTTGCCGCAAGACGGCACCGTCTCCGTGGAGATTATTGTAGACGCCCAGGCCGGCGCAGGAGGTCAGGCTCGAACCGTCGTGAAGGCGTCGTCCATAGGGGTGGACGGGCCTGGCGGCATTGGAGATGACGCGACAACACTACTTCGTCTCGATGCACTATCACTGATCGACTTGCAGGACGACGATCCCGTATCCGCCTGGACAGACGGGAGGACGTATGGGAACGACGCTACGCAGTCGACTGGAAATCGTCAGCCCACATATGCTCAGTACGACGGGCCGATCAGTGGGCTTCCGGCGGTCGAGTTCGTGGACGATCGTCTTGACATCTCCAACTCGACGAGCATCAATACAGGCGATGTCGATCTTCAGCGCTCCCAAACCTTTGTCGTTGAGCCGGACAATGTTAGCGACCGCCAGGTGATTTATGAAGAGGGCGGTGGTGCTCGCGGGATCAGCCTGGTGATCGACAATGGCGACCTCGTGGCTACGGCATGGAATAGACCGAATGACGCTCTGGTGGACGGCGGCGACGATGCAACGACACCTTGGGAAGCTGCCTCTGGCGGAGATGGCATTGTGTACGTCACGACGCCCATCGCGACGGGTCAAACCTACGTTGCGACAATCGCGATTGACTTCGTGGACGCGCAGTTGGATCTCATCGTGAACGGCTCGGTCGTCGGGAGTGCACCCGGCGTGGGGCGATTGTATGCACATGGCGGAGGGATTGGGCTGGGCGCGTCTCCAGACAACTACAGAGCTCGGAGTAGCGTACACTCGACCGACGATTTCTTCGAAGGACGAATCGGCGATGTCGTTTTCTCCGACGTGAACCTCAACGAGGCACAACGACGCATTCTGCACAACGCGCTCGGTGCACAGTACAGCGCGAACATTGCGTCGGCTGACGACCGCTACGACGGGGAGGCGACCGGTCACAACATCGGCGTTCTCGGCGTGGGGCGCGAGACCGCGACCGCACAGCACACCTCTGCACAGCGCGATGGGTTGCAGCTCGTCTCAACCGGCGGCCTCGACGACGGAGATTACCTGCTTTTGGGGCATGATACTCGGCAGAACGGCGTCTCCACAGCGGACGCTGTTACCGGGGGTGCCGTCGTGGCCCGCATGCTTCGAAGCTACTACGTCAGTCGAACAGAACCCTCGACGAGCGACCTCACGACGGACGTCACGTTCAATCTTCAAGAGAGCGATGTGAACGCAATGCCGGGAGACCCGTCCGGCTACCGGCTCATTCACCGTCCGGCAGGGAGCGCTCCAGGTACCCAGTGGACGGTCGACGGAACCTCCGCTACGGTAACAGGAGCAGACGTGTCGTTTGCTGCTGTGAGCTTGATTGACGGACGCGAATACACGCTGGCGACGACCAACCGCGTGATCAGTCCAATCAACGAGCCCGCGATCGTGATCAACGGAACGGCCGGCACCGCGTCAACGGGCAGGATTGGGCCGGACCGAGGATATCGGTTCATCGGCTCCCTGGTCGAAAATGCGACCGCTTCGTCGCTGACGTTTGCAGATAACTCCTACTTCCTGCAGTTTCCTGCGCCGCAGGGGACAATTTTCTACACCTGGAACGAAATGATTGACGATCCGACCCAGAGTGGTACGCAGGAAGGGTGGTGGGAGGCCGCGTCACCTTCGACCCCGCTGCCGCCCGGACGCGGCGCGCTCTTGTACGTGCTCGATGATCCGACGTATGCCGTCGATCCGTCCCTCTCAATTCACTTCCTGGACGCGCTCGATCCGGTTTCGATTGACGATGATATTGTCGTAGATAATCTGAACCTTGGATCCGAGTTTCACTTCCTTGCCAACTCGTACCCTGTTCCGTACGACCTGGACGGACTTAATACGAACGCCGATGGTGATAACGACGGGATCGCTGACTTCAAGGCCGTCGTTCAAGTATTTGATGCGACGGCAACATCCGGGGTGAACGAGCCGACGGACAATGCGGTCGGCTTCTACGTCACGAAGACGAGCGACGTAGCGCAGCCTCAACCGGATCGCGAGGTTGCTCCCGGACAAGGATTCTTCGTTGAGCGGAATGACGTAAACGGTAGTGGACGCAGTGATGCGCTGACCTTCGATCAGGCGTTTACGAGAAATCGACTCGTTGAAGCGCCAGGATTCGTCGGCTCCCTCTCGCGAACGGACGACGCTCGTCCACGGGCACGAAAGATTACGCTCGAGCTGGCGGTGCGGGATGATGATGGAACGTTGAAGTCGATGGACCGGGCTGCGTCCGTTTACTTTCGAGATGGTGCAACTCTCGAAGAGGATCAGTTCGATGCCTCGAAGCTGACGCCGATGACCGGTCGATACGCTCTTCTCGGAATTGAGGGCCCGGATCGATCCGGTAAAACGAAGATGTGGGCACAGCGCAGCTGGCCGATTCCAGAGTCTTCGATTGAGGTGCCCATGCAGTTGCATACATCCGACGTGAGCGGCACAGCATCCATCCGCGTTCATGACTGGTACCGCGTTCCGGACGACTGGTCGGCCGTGCTCGTGGACACGCGTGGCACAGCCGATCCGACCGACGATGTTGAGCACACGATGGAGCAAGGCGACGATTCTGCTTACACGTTCTCGATCGACGCGTCTGCAACCTCCAAAACGACGTCGGCCAAGGATAGGGAGCCGCAGGCTTCACCGCCCAGGTTCAGCCGTCTCGCTCCGCACAAGGTCCCGAATTCCGCCAAGTCCGGCAGTTCGGCCTCGCCGCGGTTCGTGCTGCGCGTGTATCCATCGTCGGATCCGCTCCCCGTGGAGTTGGCGAACTTCTCGGTCAAACCAGACCAGGCGAATGTGGTCGTCGAGTGGACGACCGCCTCAGAAGTGGATAACGACGGGTTTGGAATCGAGTACCGTCGGGTGAGTCGCTCGGACAGCACATCGAAGCGTGGATGGGCTGAAGCAGGATACGTCAAAGGCAACGGTACGACCGATCAGCAGAACTCGTATCGCTTCGAACTGAAGGATCTCGATTACGGGCGGCATGAAGTGCGCCTGCGCCAGGTCGATACCGGAGGTCAAACCGCGTACTCTGAGGCCAGGTCCGTGGTTGTTCGGCTTCAGGAAGTCGCAGCGATTGGGAAACCGTACCCGAATCCCGTGCGATCGCGCGCATCGATCGATGTGACGGTTCATGAGAAACAACCGGTTCGCATTGAGCTGTACGACCTGTTGGGCCGACGCGTCTCTGTCCTGCATGATCGTCCGATTCCAGCCAATCGTACCGAGACCATCTCCCTCGCTACAGATGGACTCGCGAGCGGTCAGTACTTCCTCCGCATCCGAGGCGAGGCGTTCATGGAGACGCGCCGGGTGACCATCGTCCGCTAACACGGAGTCGGCACATCCAGAGGTAACAAAAGAGCGTCGTTTCCGCGAGGAGGCGACGCTTTTTTATTGCCCGTTCGGTTCGTACGTTCAGACCACTGATCTCTCCCATTGTCACGCCGACTTATGGCCTCTCTGTCTCGCGCCTCGGGTTTCATTATCCTCGTTCTCCTTTACGCGGTGGGTGCTGCTGATCTCCACGCACAGAATACCCCCGTCCCGCCGCAGACCGATCTGCGGATGTACGATATCGTCGACGCCGTCTCTGCCGATCGTATCGAAGCCGACATTCGAACGCTCGCGGCGTTTGGGACGCGGCATACGTTAAGCGACACGACGTCGGATGAGCGAGGAATTGGCGCGGCTCGGCGATGGGTCGAGTCAGAGTTCGATCAAATCTCTGAATCGTGTGGCGGCTGCCTGGAGGTGGAGACGCAGCGCTTTGTCGTTGCGGGAGAAGACCGAATTCCTGACTCCACCGTGATCGTCAACGTCTACGCTGTCCAGCGCGGGACGACGCACCCGGATCGGTATGTGATCATGTCGGGCGACATCGACTCTCGGGCCTCCGACGTTATGAACGATTCAATCGATGCGCCCGGCGCAAACGACAACGCATCCGGTGTGGCCGGGGCTCTCGAGGCTGCGCGCGTCCTCTCAGAGTACGAGTTCGGAAGCTCCATCATCTACGCCGGACTGAGCGGGGAGGAGCAGGGACTCTTCGGCGGGGCGCACATGGCGAAAGTAGCTAAAGAGGAGGGCTGGCAGATCGCCGGTGTGCTGAACAACGATATGATCAGCAATATCGAAGGGCAGGACGGCGTGATCGATAACACCGTATACCGCGTGTTCTCCCAGTACAACATCCCACAGGATGACGACCGGTGGAGCGAACGGTATTTCGGCGGGGAAAATGACAGCCCGTCGCGGAATCTCGCTCGGTACGTTGCTCGCATGACGGATCTCTACATTCCGAATCTCGACGCGATGCTTATCTACCGGCTGGATCGCTTCGGTCGGGGCGGACACCACACGCCGTTCAATAACGAAGGCTTTCCTGCCGTCCGCATCATGGAGGCGCACGAGGATTACACCGAGCAGCATCAGGACATCCGTAATGAAAACGGCATCGATTACGGCGATACCATTGAGGAGATTTATCCCCGGTATGCGGCGAAGCTCACAGCGGCAAATGCCATCACACTCGCCGGCATCGCAGACGCGCCCCCCGCGCCGGACTCGGTCAAGATCGGGGGCGCGGTGCAACCCTCGACGACGCTGTCGTGGCAGCCGGTGGAAGCCGATAACCTGGCGGGCTACAAGATCTACTGGCGCAAAACCACCGCTCCCCGATGGGAGAACAGCCGGTTTGTCGGTGATGTGACAGAGTTCACGCTCGAAAACGTCATCATTGACAACTACCTCTTTGGCGTCGCCGCCGTCGGTGAAAGCGGAAACGAAAGTCCGGTCGTGTTTCCTACGGCGCTCCTCCGATAGGCATCGCGAGCGACACCCATCTTCGGTGGACCTGCCCGTCCGATATTGTGATGTCGGACCGGTAGGTTCACGCTTCGTCCTGTTTACCTCCTTCATCCTGTTTGCAGATCATCATGGTCGATCGACGTAAATTCCTTCAGGCATGTGGAACGCTGGGACTGTCCGGCACGCTGTTTCCCGGCGCGTTATATGCGAGCGTGAGGGAGGCATCCGCCGGATCTGGCAAAGGGTTGCAGAACGGACCGATCCGCTCGCCTATTAGCGACGGAGGCGTCGAAGTCACGGCCGAACAGGTGGAGGCGGCAGCGGAGATTGCCGGACTCGACTTCTCGAAAGAGGAGTCAACGATGATCGCGGAGGAGCTTACGTCCGCCCTGGACGGGTATGAAACGCTTCGTGAGGTCGGGCTCCCGAATTCGCAGGTGCCGGCACTGATGTTTGACCCTCGAGTCAGTGGCGCAAAGATTCCGACATCCCCTGACCCGGAAGGGGTTGACCTCAGCCTGGATTCGGTACCGCGACCCAAGAGCGAAGAGGATCTTGCGTTTGCGGGCTTGGCGAAGCTCGCTTCTCTTCTTCGGGCACAGAAAGTGTCCTCCGTCGAACTCACAGAACTCTTTCTCTCGCGCCTGCGGCAGTACGACGACACGCTCGAAGCCGTGATCACCTACACGGAGGAGCGGGCGATGGACGCCGCACGTCGCGCCGATGAAGAAATCGACGCTGGAGACTGGCGCGGACCGCTCCACGGCATTCCGTACGGTGCGAAGGACCTGCTCGCGATCGAAGGCTACCCTACGACATGGGGCGCGGAGCCATATAAGAAGCAGACGATCGACGAAACGGCGACGGTCGTCCAGAAGCTGGATGAAGCCGGTGCGGTTTGCATCGCGAAGCTGTCTCTGGGTGCGCTGGCGTGGGGCGACGTGTGGTTCGGCGGGACGACGAAGAACCCCTGGAACGTAGAGCAGGGCTCGAGCGGCTCCTCCGCGGGCCCCGGCTCCGCGGTTTCGGCCGGATGCGTTCCGTTCGCGATTGGCTCGGAAACGCTCGGCTCGATCGTTTCACCGTCCACCCGGAACGGCGTCACAGGGCATCGTCCGACGTTCGGTACGGTATCGCGGCACGGCGCGATGGCGCTCTCCTGGACGATGGACAAGTTGGGCCCAATGGCGCGATCGGCGCTGGATTGCGCGCTCGTTTACGATGCGATTCGAGGGATTGACCCTGAGGATCCGTTCTCCGTGGAGGCGCCGTTCGTGATGAACCCGAGCAGCGATGTGTCTGAACTCCGCGTCGGCTTTTTGAAGTCGGCCTTCGAGGAAGACTACGACGGGGCCGAGGCAGATCGCAAGGCATTGGCCGTCATTCGCGATCTCGCGGGCGACGTGGTCCCGGTCGAATGGCCCGAATCGCCACCCGTCGGCCCCATCCTGAAAACCCTGGAGGTCGAGGCCGCAGCCGCCTTCGACGACCTCACGCGGAACGGGCTCGACGACCAGATGGTGCGGCAGGAGCGCAATGCCTGGCCGCACGTGTTTCGGGCGGCACGACTCGTTCCGGCTGTCGAGTTTTTGCAGATGAACCGCCACCGGGCCGAGCTGATGAAACGGACGCACGCGGCGCTGAAAAATGTCGACGTTGTGGTCGCGCCCACCTACGCTGGATCCACGCTCGGCCTCACGAACCTCACGGGCCATCCGTGTGTGTGCCTGCCCAACGAATTCGCCACGGTCGAGGACGCCCCGTCCGATTCGCCGCGTCGTCAACCGAGGAGTTTCACGATCATCGGCCGGCTGTATCACGACGCCGATGTCTTGCGTCTCGCTCACGCGTATCAGGAGCGAACCGACTTCCACACCCGTCGCCCGCCGATTCAATGAGTGGGGTCGGATTCCCACGGTGTTCGGCCGTCGCCTGTCGTCGCATCTGTCCTGTTAACTTGCTTTCTCTATGCGCATCGTCAGCCTGCTTCCTGCCGCGACCGAGTGGATCGCCGCATTTGGCGGCCTCGAAGACCTCGTGGGGTGCTCGCACGAATGCAGTGGCCCGCCTGGCATAGCGGACATCCCGGTCGTCACCGAAGCTCGGTTCGATGATTCGGGCGATTCGGCAGCGATCGACCGGGCGGTACGCGACGCGCTTGAGCAGGGCCTAAGCCTCTACGATGTGGACATGGAGCGCCTGAAGGCGCTGGACCCTGACCTCATTGTTACACAAGATCAGTGCGATGTCTGTGCGGTCTCGCTGTCGCAGCTCAGGGAAGAACTGGCGACCTGGGGGAGCGGAGACGGTCCCGACATCTTCTCCCTCAAGCCGAACACGTTCAAAGACGTTCTCGATGGCGCCCTTCGACTTGGTCGAGCGATCGGGCGAACCTCAAAGGCAATGCGCGTGATTGCCGGGGGGGAGATGCGCCTCCAGCAGTTGCGATCGGCCCTTGGAGTAGATCGCCGCGTTGAGCCCGAGACCCTGCAGACGGTAGCCTGCATCGAGTGGCTTGATCCACTGATGGTCGCCGGGCACTGGATGCCCGACCTGGCTGAGCACGCGGGCGCCCGTAGCATCCTGGCCGAGAAGGGAGACGCTTCTCCGACCATCGAGTTTGACGCGCTCGTCGAAGCGGATCCCGCCGCCATCGCGATCATGCCCTGCGGCTTCTCCGTCGATCAGACGGTTGGTGATATGGAGCGACTGACCTCGCGCTCCGCGTGGAGGGATCTCCGTGCCGTCCGAAGCGGCAACGTGGCGATTTTGGATGGTAACGCGTACTTCAACCGTCCTGGCCCCCGTCTCGTGCGGAGCGCAGAGTTGCTGGCGAGCGTTGTGCATCGTCGCGACGACGTGTTGAGGCGTCCGATTCGTGATGGGGAGCGGATTTGGCTTGAAGAAATGCCTGACGGTGCGTCCTGAGCCCACAATCCTGATTACGGTGGGATCATCTTGTTTAGACATGTCGTTTGCGCCGTCCGATCCGGTCCAAGGTAGGCGTGCCCGATCCGCACGGTTGCCGTTCCGACCGGCCCCGATTCCGGCGTCGCACACCCGCGTCTGCCCGCCGGCCCCACCGTCTCGACCTTCGCGTCGACCCTGAACGTTCAGGCCGGAGCATCGTCGTGGCGCCCCGGGTTTATGCCTCTGTTTGAGGCCGTCGACCCGGATCTGCAGCGCCGCCCCCGCAATTCATCCAGCCGACCGACTGCACGACATTTTATGAAGCGATCGGAGTTCACCTACGAGTTCCCGGAAGAGCTCACCGCGGAGTATCCCGCCGAACCTCGCGACAGCTGCCGGCTCATGGTTCTGAACCGTGAGAAAGAGCGTGTCGAACACCATCATTTCCACGAGCTTCCGGACTTCTACAATCCGGGAGACGTTATTGTCGTAAACAACACGAAGGTGTATCCGGCGCGGATTTACGGGAAGAAGAAAAAGACCGGAGCAAAGATCGAGGTCTTTTTGCTTCGGGAACTGAACCCGGAGAGCCGTCTGTGGGACGTGATGGTCGATCCCGCGCGTAAGATCCGGATCGGTAATAAGCTCTGGTTCGATGACGAACTCTCGGCCGAGGTCATCGACAATACGACATCTCGGGGTCGCACCATTCGCCTGAATTTCGACGGGCGCAACGACGATCTGTACGAGAAAATCCGAGAGCTGGGCGAGACGCCGCTCCCGCCCTACATCAAGCGCGACGTGGAGTCGGAGGACGAGGATCGCTACCAGACGATTTTCGCCGAAGAGCGTGGAGCCGTTGCCGCACCGACGGCCGGGCTGCACTTTACGCCGGAGCTTATCGAGCGCCTCAAAGAGAAGGGCGTCCACATTTGCAATATCACGCTGCACGTCGGCCGTGGGACGTTCCGCCCGGTCGGTGTCGAGGACCTCACGAAGCACCGGATGGACTCCGAGGAGTTCACCATTCCCAAAGACACCGCGGATAAGGTCAACAAGGCGCTCCAGAGCGAGGAGAACTCCGTCACGGCCGTCGGTACCACCGTCGTCCGGACGCTGGAGTCCAGCCTCTCCGCCAGTCAATTGCTGAAGGCGGATCACTCATGGACGGATCTGTTCGTCTACCCGCCGTTCGAATTCAAAATCACGGAGCGGCTGATCACGAACTTCCATCGTCCCGAAAGCACGCTGCTGATGATGACATCGGCATTTGCTGGCTACGACTTCCTCTTTGAGGCGTACGAAGAGGCGTTTGAGGAGGGCTACCAGCTCTTCTCCTTCGGCGACGCGATGCTCATCGTGTAAGTTCGTCGGGCATGTTCAGAGCCTTGCTTGGAGAGGGCGTGACCTTCGGGTTGCGTCCTCTCGCTATGACAGTGATCTTCGCGCCGGTCGTTCACCAATATCTTCGATTCCATTCACCCCTGATCCCGGGCCATGTCTGAATCCGTCTCCCACGACCCCCATTCCGACAATGACGCGTCACAGGATGCAGCCGCCGACGCCTCGACTCCCGCCCCTGAACCATCGACCATGGACCGTGCGATGCAGGAGCGCCGCTCTCGCCAGACAGCCGTCGCGGGGGCTGCGGAGGGCGAGCCAGACGTCGCCGTGCTGGTCCCGGCCGCAGGATCCGGCACGCGAATGGGAGAAGGGACGCGGAAGCAGTATCGTGAGCTCGGGGGCGATCCCCTGCTGGTCTGCACGCTCCGGGTGTTCGATCAATGCGATGCCGTCGGACACATCATCGTGGCGGCTCCGGCCGAAGATGTGCGCCGCGTGAGTGATCGTCTGCAGGAGGCGGGTCTCCGAAAGCTTACAGCCGTTGTGGAAGGTGGAGCGTCGAGGCAGGGAAGCGTGCGGAATGCCCTCCGTGCCGTTCCATCGTCGGTCAACGTCGTGCTGGTTCACGATGCGGTTCGTCCGTTTATTCGTGCGCATCACGTGTCTGGCGTTGTCGACGCGGTGCGCGAGCATGGAGCGGCTTCGCTCGCGGTTCCGGTCGTGGACACGTTGCGGCGCCAGGAAGGGAAGAACTTTGGTGCCACGGTCGACCGGGACGGCCTCTATCGCATGCAGACGCCCCAGGGGTTCCGGCGCGACTGGCTGGAAACCGCCCACCGCGAGGCGCGCACGAAAGATGTACCGGCAACGGACGACGTCGAGCTCGTACAGCGGCTCGGACACAGCGTCCGAAGCGTCGAAGGCAGCGCCTACAACGTCAAAATCACGACACCAACCGATTGGTCACTGGCGACGGCAATCTGGCCGCGCTGGTGTGAGGGCGGAATGGAGGGAGAGGCGGCCTCCTCGTCACAGTAGAAGCATCCTCGTATCGATTCATGCAAATCCTTCTCTGGTATCATGCGCGTTGGTTTTGGGTATGACGTTCACCGTCTGGTTGAGGGACGGCCGCTCATTTTGGGCGGCGTGACCATTCCCCATGACCGCGGCCTTGAGGGGCACTCCGATGCCGATGCGCTCCTGCATGCGATTACAGACGCAATTCTTGGCGCAGCCGGACTTGGCGATATCGGTTCCCATTTTCCCGATACCGATGCCGAATGGAAGGACGCCGACAGCACAAAGTTGTTGGCGATGGCGATGGACGCCGTGCGCCAGGCGGGCTTCCGGATCGGAAATATCGACGCAACGGTCGTGCTCGAGCGGCCGAAACTGCGCCCGCACATTGATGACATGCGCGAGGCGATCGCAGATGCGGTCGGATGCGGAATCGACGTAGTGTCCGTGAAAGCAACGACCAACGAAGGGATGGGCTTCGTCGGGGTCGAAGAGGGAGCGGCGGCGTATGCGGTTGCCTTGCTCGTGCCGTCGGAGTAATCGTTGTTTTTGATTCTGCCGTTCGTTCCTGCTGCCGTACGACATGGAGATTTTTGCGGAGTTGTTTTCCAACTTCTTTGACTGGATGGAGGCGTTGCCCGCGATCTGGGCCTACGCCACGCTATTCATCATCGCGTACGGTGAAAACGTGCTGCCTCCGATTCCCGGCGACATGGTTGTCGTATTTGCGGGATACATGGCCGGCGTCGGCCTGCTGGATCTCTGGCTCGTGATCTTGCTCTCGACGATCGGAGGGGCGGCCGGCTTCATGTCAATGTACGGGATCGGGTACTACGTCGGGCAGCGAGCCCTGACGTCGGATAAGTACCGGTGGCTCCCCCGGACAGGAATCGAGAAGGCTCAGCGGTGGCTTCACGAATACGGGTACGGCGTCGTGGCCGCGAACCGCTTTCTGAGCGGAGCCCGTTCAGTGATTTCTCTCACCGTGGGCGCGGCGCAAATGCGCCCGATGCCTACGCTCGGCTGGTCCACATTCAGTGCGGCCGTCTGGTGTGGACTCATTTCGACGGGCGGATACTTCGTAGGCGACAACTGGCGAATGGTCGTGGAATACGTGCGGGCCTATGGGCGCGGGATGCTGATCTTGCTCACGACCATAGCTGTCATTCTCTTGATTCGCTGGTACCTCACTCGGAACCGGGATGCCTCGGAGGAGGGGCCAGGCTCGACGCAGAGCGATCATTCATCGGACGCCTCATCAACCTCTTGAATCCGGGCGTGCGCGCAGTTAAAGTATCTGCAAACGGGCGTTCTGAACACGTTCTCCACGGATCAAGGTCGGGCCGCTCGGGTATGGCAATCTTCCAGAGGCGAAACAGCGCCTTTTGACATGCTGACGTAGCTCAACTGGTAGAGCAGCTCACTTGTAATGAGCAGGTTAGCGGTTCAAGTCCGCTCGTCAGCTCAAGCGTAGCGACCTTCCGTACAAGCGACCCCGTTTCCACGATGGAAGCGGGGTCTTTTCTATTTGTATGTTTTTAGCTGGCGCTGACTACTTTATGCCCCCGTGTTCGGTTTTTGGTATGGTGGGCAAATATCCACGTGTCGTATTTAAACCGTCGAGTCATGACCCATCGCCCTTTAGGGTTTGCCAGTCAATCGGAAATCGGTGCCTGTGCGTCGATCTTGATCGTACTCATCGCGATATGGACCGCCACGCCCGAATTCGTGTATTCGCAGGATGCTTCGTTCGATACGTATCCGCGGGACTACGTCCTTCTCGTTCAACAAATCGAACGGGTTGAGGAGGAGCAGGTCGGTCGTTATTTTCGTGGGGCAAGTGAGTCAATCGAGCGAGAGGTGTACGACATCTTCATCGACCGGTTGAAAGAGCATCGGCCGACACGTGACAGTAAGGTGTCCGCAGAAGGCATTCGAGACATGGAGATCCTTGTGGGAAGATTGTTGGCGCGGGTAGAGGGGCGGCCCGAGGAGGATGTGGTGCGCACGTGGATCAGTGCCCGAATGCTCGACTTCGTATATCTGTCTCCATCGCCTGAGGCTGCTTCCACGATTGCAGACTCTACCGTCCTG
This sequence comes from Longibacter salinarum, assembly GCF_002554795.1. NCBI lineage: Bacteria > Pseudomonadati > Rhodothermota > Rhodothermia > Rhodothermales > Salisaetaceae > Longibacter > Longibacter salinarum. The sequence goes on from NZ_PDEQ01000006.1 coordinate 386,449, forward strand.
CATTTTGCTGACATGCACGTCAAGAGTCGGGGGATGGATACGTATGTGTTGAGTCGCGCGTTTGACTCGCTGGATGACCCTTCGCATAAAGATCAGATTGCCGCACTTGCTGTCTGGGCGCACGCTCGGCTTACCGTGGCGTGGAGTGCAGCCATGGAGCAGGCGAAGCGAGAGTTGCGCAGTCGGAGGAATAAAACGATGGAGGACGTACGCGCCGCCGCGATGAAGTATCAACCCTTTGGACGCAACCCGGATGGATCGGTGGGGCAGATTGATGTTCGGACAGCTCAGGAGGTGCTCGAGCGATACATGGGGGCGTCCAGGTGACCGTTGCAGTCAACGTGCGAACGACTTCATAGTAGGTTCGTCGGTGCGGTCTCGCATTGCCCTTGCGAAAGCGCTTGCCGCTCCGTACCATCGGTATCCCGTTGATGGATCGACCGCTCAGTGCGGGTTGTGAGAATCCCGCGCAGCGTTCATTCGGAGTGTTTGTTTTCTTCATGCACAGCGCAAACACTTTGCTTGCTATCACGGGGGCGCTTTGATACAATCAAAGGGCTTCGAAGGGAGCAGGAAGCGCGGCGCAAAAAATCGCGCCAACGAGCGTTCTCTTCATTTGAATTTCGACCCCGGCGCGGCACCTTTTTTTAGTTGCGTACTATAACGTAAACTGAAAACAACGCCGTCGGCTTCTCGGGTTGACGACGACATACTGGGTCGGTAGCGAAGCGGCCAAACGCACCAGACTGTAAATCTGGCGTCTTAGACTTCGGAGGTTCGAATCCTCCCCGGCCCACTCAGTAGTGCTGATAGCATCAGCGGTATTTCCCTTCCGAGCGCTGAATGGCAGAGCATTGCATTCTGTGCTCGGAATTGTTCGTTAACGACGGGCGATGCATTGTTATCAGGCTGTCTGGTGGTTCACAAGCGGGAGTAGCTCAACTGGTAGAGCATCAGCCTTCCAAGCTGAGGGTCGCGGGTTCGAATCCCGTCTCCCGCTCATTCGAATGCAGGTCGTGCGTTGATTCGTCGCGGTCTGCATTCATTCGTTGCCGCTTTAGCTCAGAGGTAGAGCACTTCCATGGTAAGGAAGGGGTCCCGGGTTCGACTCCCGGAAGCGGCTCCGTTGTCCTTTGCTGCTAGCAACAGGCGGACCGGCCACGTGCCGATTCGCCGTCTGCCATGCAGGGCCGCGATCTGCGGCACGTAGGGCAAGCGCATCACCACGTAGCACGCTCCGGATGGCACCACACCGATCGGCTTTGGCCGGGCTCGGCGTGCCCCCGGGCCTCCACTCGCACTGTAGACACGACCGAGCTTAGAGGTAGTTATGGCGAAGCAGGCATTTGACCGAAGCAAGCCGCACGTCAACATTGGAACGATTGGGCACGTCGACCACGGGAAGACGACGCTCACGGCGGCGATCACGATTACGCTAGCCCGACGCGGCTTCACCGAAAAGGAGACGGCCTTCGACCAGATTGACAAGGCCCCGGAAGAGAAGGAGCGCGGCATTACGATCGCGACCTCGCACGTCGAGTACGAGACGGCTAACCGTCACTACGCTCACGTGGACTGCCCCGGCCACGCCGACTACGTCAAGAACATGGTGACGGGCGCGGCGCAGATGGACGGCGCCATTCTCGTGGTCGCCTCCACCGACGGCCCGATGCCGCAGACGCGCGAGCACATCCTGCTTGCCCGTCAGG